>JACQLG010000009.1 GCA_016204155.1 Candidatus Niyogiibacteriota bacterium
ACATAATATATCTTATCGCTCATTATTCTTTTCAAATTTTTCTCCGCGATATATCCACACCTTTATTCCAATGTCGCCATACGGCAAATGCGCGCGTTCTCTTGCAAAATCAATATCTGCCCGCAGAGTCTGGAGCGGTATTCGTCCCTTCATAAGCCATTCTTTGCGCGACATTTCAGCTCCGCCCAGACGACCGGATAATTTTACCTTTATCCCTTCGACTTCCCGGTTTGCCATCGATTTATCAAGTGTCCTTTTTATGACCCGTCGGAACGGCAATCTGCGCTCAAGATCTTCCGCAATCATCTGTGCCACGATCGATGCGTGTGATTCAGGCGAATTCAATTCCTGAACAGAAATTTTCAATTCCCGTGGCAGGACGATTTTCTTCCGCCGCAGAAAACGAATCGCGTCCGCGCGCAATTTTTCAATCCCTTCGCCCTTCTTTCCGATCAGAAGGCCGGGCCGGGATGTCTTCATGCTGACATGCATCTGCGCGGGAGACCGTTCAATGCTGATCTCTCCGACATAGGAGCCGCGGAGGTGCTTTACAAGCCACTCGCGCAATACCACATCCCCCTCCAAAAGCTGCGAATAATCTTTTTTGCCAAACCAGCGTGATTTCCAATCACGGATAATACCTAACCGGAATGAATATGGGTGGACGGTATGGCTCATAATTTTTTATCTTTTACTTTTTGTTTTATTTGATTTTGAACTTCATCCAAAACCAAAGTAATATGGCTCGATTTTTTCCTGATGATAGTCGCTCGTCCCATTGCGCGCGGCATGTATCGCTTAAATACCGGCCCCTCATCAACGGTGATCTTTTTGACATAGAGCGTCTCCGCGTTGAGATTAAAATTATTCTTTGCGTTCGCGCCAGCCGATTCAAGTAATTTTTTTATAGGAATACTGGCCCGTTTCGGAAGAAACGATAAATGCCTCCGCGCTTTCACATACGACTCCTTTCTAATGCTGGAGGCGACCAAACGGACTTTACGCGGGGCGATCCGAAGATATTTAAGTTTTGCGATCACTTCTACCATGGTCTTGATGCGTTATTGTTTCTGCTCCGCCTCTTTTGCCTGCGCTTCCGTTTCTTTCTGTATCTTGCCTCCATGCTTAATGAATTTACGGGTTGGAGAAAATTCTCCTAACCGATGTCCCACCATGTCTTCCGTTACTTTTACCGGAATAAATCCCTTTCCATTGTGCACATCAAAGGTAAAACCGACCATTTCCGGCGCAATTTGAGAATCGCGCGCCCACGTCTTAATAGCGCTGTCGCTCGCAGGAGACGAAGCTTTTATCTTTTTTAATAATTTCTGGTCAATATACGGACCTTTTTTTGCTGAACGTGTCATAGTATCACTTTTTCTTCTTGCGCCTTTGTACGACCAGGGCATTGGAATATTTCTTCTTTTTACGGGTTTTGACGCCGCGCGTCCCTTTTCCCCATTTATTCTTAGGGCGGCGCGTACCGCGAAGCGCTCTCCCCTCGCCTCCGCCATACGGATGGTCAACAGGATTCATTGCCGAACCTCGCACGGTCGGACGGATCCCTTTTCTGCGGTTACGCCCTGCTTTCCCGATTGTAATGAGACCGTGTTCACTATTCGATACTTGCCCGACACTTGCCCAGCACCCGCCCAAAATCTTACGGATAGCGCCCGAAGGAAGTTTAATCAATGCATAACCGGCGTCATGTGCCATAACTTCTGCCGTATTTCCTGCGGAACGCACAAGACGCGCGCCGCTTCCCGGATACGTTTCAATATTATATACCGAAATACCAACAGGAATCAAGCTGAGCGGCATGCGTGCGCCTAGATCAGGTTCTTGTTTCTTGTCTGTTTTCATTTCATTACCTACCCTCATGCCTTCCGGAACAATGTGGTAACGGTATTCCCCGTCCGCATACCGAACAAGCGCAATGAAAGACGTGCGGTTCGGATCGTATTCAATGCTCGTAATGCGCCCCGCGATACCGATCTTATCATAACAAAAATCAACATCGCGCCATAAACGTTTTGATCCGCCTCCTTTATGCCGGACCGTTATCCGTCCGCCTCCTCGCCCATGAGCGCGCTTGCGTCCTTTTGTCAGCGGTTTATATGGCTCGGGCGACGTCAAAACATCGCGATATAAAATTGATGTCATTCCGCGCGAACCCGGTGATGTTGGTTTATGTTTTTTCATATTTCGATATCTCAGTACATATGTGTTATATAAATTCTATTTTTCCGCCTTTTCGAAGCATTACCATCGCCTTTTTATACCCGGGTTTGATGCCTTCTTTCCCTCTATGCGTACGCCGTTTCGGAGGCGCATACAGCAGACGCACTTTCTCTACCCGTACGCCGTACAATTCTTCAACCGCTTTTTTAATTTCCGGTTTTCGCGCGTGATCATGTACCCGAAACGCGTATGAACCTCCTTCTGACATGCGTGCCGATTTTTCCGTAATCAGCGGATGGATCAGCATGCGCGATGCGCGCTCGGATTCATGCGTCTGCCCGGCGACGTCTTCTTTTTTTGGTTCTTGCTCTTGTTCTTTTTCCCGTGATACTGCAACCGCAGCTTTACGCGCTTTATCTTTTGCCCGTTCTTGATATTTTATCTTTTCGGTCTCGGCATAGCGTTGTTTTTTCTTTTTAAAAATATCTAGAAAAGCCATATTATGTATTGCTAGTTACCGGTAATTTGCTTATCGCCTCTTTCGTAATAATAATATAGCGGGACGCAAGAGAATTCAGTACATTTATGTTTCGCGTTTCCATAACATGTATGCCCTCTATGTTCCGAAATGCCCGATGAATTGACGTTTCGCTTGCAGGCGTGAGTAATAGTGTTTTTGCGCCGTTTGCGAGCGCCTCAAATCCTTTAATGCCCGCGAGCGTCCGCAAGATGAGCGCCGCCTCCTTTGTTTTTTCGTGTTCAAGCGCAAGAGTATCAAGAACAAGCATCTCATTATCGCGGAGCTTTTGGGATAGTACGGCAAAAAGCGCTTTCTTCTTCATCTTCTTATTTATTTTTTTCACGTATGACTTCTCTTTTGTCGGTCCGTGCGTCACGCCGCCGCCGATCCAAATAGGCGAACGGATAGAGCCATGGCGCGCTCTGCCCGTTCCTTTTTGGCGCCAAGGTTTCACGCCTCCTCCACGGACTTCTGCGCGCCCTTTTGCGTGCGCCGTTCCCTTTCTCTTGTTTGCCCGTTCTGACTCCGCCACTTGCCAGACAAGCGCAGGGTTCCATGCCGCATCAAACACTGCGCTTGGCATTTCAAGCGTTCCTGTCTTTTCTCCTTTTTGGCTGTATACTGTCGTCTTCATAATTATCCCCTAATTTCTAAAAGCGTTCCTCTCGCGCCGGGAACCGCGCCTTTTAACGCGAGAAGATTATGTTTTGTATCAACCTGAATCACTTCCAGATTTTTAACGGTAATTCGACCGCTCCCCATTCTTCCCGCCATGCGCGTTCCCTTAAAGACGCGCTGCGGGCCGGTAGCGCCGATTGAGCCCGGCTCTCTTTCCGAATGCTTCTGTCCGTGGCTCCGTGGACCTCCGTGGAATCCATGCCGCTTTACCACTCCCTGAAATCCTTTCCCTTTTGAGATGCCTGAAACAGCAACCACATCGCCTTCCGCAAAGACCGATACGTCAAATATATCTCCTTCTTTCGCGTCTCCCGTATCCCCGCGGAGTTCCTTCATCCACCGCACATTTTGATTTTTGAATTTTTTTTAAGTGTCCTTTCTGCGGCTTTTTCATGCGCTTCTCTTTTTTCTCGCCGTATCCTACCTGCACGGCGGCATAGCCGTCAGACTCCCGCGTTTTTACTTGCGTTATCACGACCGGACCCGCAGAAACCAAAGTGACCGGGACTGCTCGTCCGTCCTTATTAAATATCTGCGACATTTCTAGTTTTGAGCCTAATAAAAATTTCATATGCGCACATTATATCTATTGAAAAAATCCCGGGTCGGCGGGATTTTTCAAACGGACCCGATACCACGCTATATTACATCATCTTTACCTCAATATCAACACCTGCCGGAAGATTAAGATTTGTGAGCGCGTCTATGATACGGGGAGTGGGATTTAATATATCAATCAGCCGTTTATGAATCCGCATTTCAAACTGCTCGCGCGCATTTTTATGCACAAACGTCGAACGGTTCACGGTATATTTCCGAATCTCAACAGGTAACGGCACAGGACCTGTAAGTTCCGCGCCGTAGCGAAGCGCGGCATCTACTATTTGCTTTACGGATGTATCCAGGATCTTGTGGTCGTATGCGCGTACCCTGATCCGAAGTTTCTGGCGTATTTCTTCGCTTGCCGTTTTTTTTACGCTTTTTTTTGGAGCGCTTGGTTTCTCATTACTCTTCTTCGCTTTTGTAGCAGCTTTTGGCATGCGCGCGTAAATTATATATTATTTCAAAATTTTTGTAACAACACCCGCGCCAACCGTCTTGCCACCTTCACGAATAGCAAAACGCTGTTTCTCCTCAAGTGCTACCGGCGCGATCAATTTTGCGACAAACGTTATTGTATCTCCCGGCATAACCATTTCTGTTCCTGCGGGCAGCGTCACTTCTCCGGTCACGTCCGTCGTCCGGATGTAGAACTGTGGCTTGTATCCGGTAAAGAATGGTGTGTGGCGTCCTCCTTCCTCTTTAGAGAGAACATATACCTCCGCTTCAAATTCTGTGTGAGGTGTAACAGAACCCGGCTTTGCAAGGACTTGGCCTCTTTCAATGTCTTCTTTCTTTGTTCCGCGAAGAAGAATTCCCGCGTTGTCTCCCGCAATTCCTTCATCAAGCGACTTGTTAAACATCTCAATACCGGTCACGATCGTCTTTTTCGTATCTGTTATACCGATAACCTCAATCTCTTCCCCCACTTTTACCTTTCCGCGCTCAATCCTGCCGGTAACAACCGTGCCGCGGCCTTCAATGGAAAAAATATCTTCTATCGGCATCAGAAACGGCTTTGCAACGTCGCGCACCGGCTCGGGGATGAATTCATCCAACTGCTTTGCAAGTTCTAAGATCGGCTTTGCCGCTTCGTCATCCGCTGATTTTGTCTCAAGCGCCTTCAGTCCAGAGCCGCGGATGATCGGGATTTTCTCGCCAGGATATTCATATTTTGAAAGAAGTTCACGAATCTCCGCTTCAACCAAATCAATCAGTTCTTTATCGTCAACCATATCCACTTTGTTCAAAAATACGATGATCGCAGGAACGCCTACCTGGCGCGCAAGCAGGATGTGCTCGCGTGTCTGCGGCATAGGACCGTCTACTGCCGATACCACAAGTACTGCGCCGTCCATCTGGGCCGCGCCCGTAATCATATTTTTTATGTAGTCGGCGTGTCCCGGCGCGTCAATATGCGCATAGTGGCGCTTTTCGGTTTCATACTCCGAATGGTGAAGCGCGATGGTAATGCCTCGCTGGCGCTCTTCCGGCGCTTTATCGATATCCGCAACATTTTCCAACTTCACCTTGTACCCTGCAAGATTGAGAACGTGAAGGATTGCTGCGGTCAGCGTGGTCTTTCCATGGTCTACGTGGCCAATGGTTCCTACATTCATATGCGGTTTGGTCCGCTCAAACTTTTCTGCCATAAATGATTGAAAAATAACTTATAAATAATAAAAAACCTTTTATAAGGATATAAAAGATATAGTATAGGATAGTCAAAAAAGAGTCAACACCCGTATTTTAAAAGAAAAAAGCACAGAATCGCTGTCCTGTGCTTCCTTTCTCTTTGTAAAACTTATTTATTTTACAAGAACGGACTACACGGGCCTCCGTCTACTGCGTGCCCGAGGATGACCTCGGTGATTTCCTCTTCGAGATTAGGCATAAGATCTCCCCACCAAGTCTCCCACGCGACGAAAATCACCCCTAACTCCTCTCCTTCAAAAAAACCGGGTCTCCAATTCTCTCCGCCACAGCTGGGCCAATGGAGGTCGCACTTAAAAGAGGAAGACACAACTACTACCCTGTACCAATCTAGAAAATATTGTGCCCGACTTTCTACGTCTTCGGGCAACATTATTTCTTTTCTTATCAGGCATTGCTTCAACTCATCAAATCGTGGATCAATGCCTAAATCGGCATCGTCCAAAATCAGATCAGCATACTGTTCTACCGATTCGGAAAAGCTTACCCGTATTTCATATCCTGGAGTAATTTCAATAGGCAACGAGAGAAGCTCTTTCCTATTTATACTGCCGGGAAAAAGATCGGGGATAATGGAGCCGCATCCGGTAAAACTAATCAAAAAAAGAACCAAAAAAACTGCGGAAACTGCCTTTATTTTCACTTACTTACCCTCCTTTAAATTTTTTGTTTATGATAGCAAAATTAAGTTAATATGTCAAGCACTGCACAAACGATTTGATAGACAGAGTCTGAAATCCCAAACGGTTTGACAGAATTTTAAATATATGATAAGATAAGGAAAATTCTTTTATGCGGAGGTGAAAGTCATGATTCGTTCTTTTGTAATAAGAGCAATAGATGGGATATTAAAAATATTCATGAAGCCTACAATCGAGCAGGCAGTACGAGAAAGCGCACTAGCGGTGCTTCACGAAAAAACTAAAAATCCAAATCTAAGTTCTTATCAACAGGATACCTTAAATAAGTTAATAGACCATATGGAAAAGAATCCGAAATCATGGAAACCAATTGGTTTCTAGGATTCCTTCTAATATGCATTTTAAGTCGGCGATAGATAAAAAATTCTATTGCCGCTTTTTATTTTTATATAGGAAGTTCTTCAAGGGATTTCTCTACTTCCAAATCATCATCAAGCATCTCTTCAGAAAAGAGTTTTTTGTCCTGTTCTTCCGGCGCGTCAATGTCAATATCAATATCAGCCATAGCGTACATTATACATCTTTTTTCATGCCGCGCGCTTCCTGGATTTGAGCGGCAATATGTACGGGAACCTGCTGGTAATGGCTGAATTCCATGGTATAGGTGCCCCGTCCTTGAGTCATGGAGCGGAGCGTCGTTACATACCCGAACATTTCGGAAAGCGGAACTTTTGCATCAACAACCTTCATAGTATATCTGTCGGTCATACTCTCAATCGTTGCGCGCTTGGATGATAAATCTCCCGTCACATCGCCCAAAAAAGATTCGGGCGCTATCACTTCTATCTTCATAATAGGCTCCAGCAAAACCGGTTTTGCTCTGCGTGCGGCATCCTGAAAAGCAATAGAACCAGCGATCTTAAAAGCAATTTCAGAGGAATCAACCGGATGGTACGAACCGTCAAAGAGCGCTACGAGCACATCAACCATGGGATAGCCTGCAACCACGCCCCGCGCAAGCGCTTCCTTTACGCCTTTCTCAACCGCCGGAATATATTCCTGCGGCACAATGCCTCCCCTGATCTCATTAACAAACTCAAAACCTGATGCCGCTTCCTTCGGTTCAAGACGCAATTTGACGTGGCCGTATTGTCCTCGGCCGCCCGACTGGCGAATGTATTTTCCTTCCGCTTCCGCTTCCCCTCGGATTGTTTCCCGGTAAGCCACCTGCGGCTTCCCGGTATTTGCTTCCACATGGAATTCGCGGCGCATTCGATCAACAATAATCTCCAAATGCAACTCTCCCATTCCCGAGATTATAACCTCAAGCGTTTCGGGATCGGTCTCAACGCGGAACGTCGGATCTTCTTCTGACAAACGCCTAAGCGCAAGCCCCATTTTCTCCTGGTCCGCTTTTGTCTTCGGCTCAATACGGACGGAAACCATCGGGTCAGGAAATTCAATTTTTTCAAGAAGTACGGGATGGTCGATATCGGAAAGCGTATCTCCGGTCTTTGTGTTCTTAAGTCCGACGATGGCGCCGATATCGCCAGCATACATTTCTTTTTCTTCTTCGCGGGAGTTCGCATGAATCCGCAGGATACGGCCTATGCGTTCTTTGAAATCCGCTGTCGTATTTAACACATACGAACCGGAACGGAGCACTCCAGAATATACGCGAAAGAACGTAAGTTGCCCGACATACGGATCGGTCTGGAGCTTGAATGCGAGCGCCGCAAACGGCTCGCCGTCTTTTGGCTCCTTTATTATCTTTTTTCCGGTATCGGCAGGATCGAGCCCTTCTACCGGCGGAAGATCAAGAGGGCTCGGAAGATAATCAACAACGCCGTCAAGCATAATCTGCACGCCCTTGTTCTTTAATGCGGAACCGCAGAAGACCGGAATAAGTTTATACGCCAGTGTCGCGCTCCGCAATGCGGGACGCAACTTTTCTCCGGATATGTCCGTTCCTTCCAAGAATTTTTCGGTCAGCGCATCGTCAGTCTCGGCAATCTTCTCTATCATTTTTGCGCGCCATTCTTCCGCGTAGTCCAAGAAATCCGACGGAATATCCTCAAGACGCAGAACTTCTCCATGATCGCCTTCAAAATATACCGCTTTCATCCGCATCAAATCAATAATGCCTCTATGTTCCTGCTCATGCCCGATCGGAACCGCAACCGCAACCGCATTCGGGGTTAAACGCTCATAAATAGAATGGAGTGATTTTTCGAACGACGCGCCGGTGCGGTCAAGTTTATTAATAAAACAAATGCGAGGCACTTTGAATTTATCCGCTTGTCGCCATACGGTCTCTGATTGCGGCTCAACTCCTGCTACTCCGTCAAACACAACGACAGCGCCGTCAAGAACCCGGAGGCTACGCTCGACTTCAACCGTAAAGTCAATGTGGCCGGGCGTATCAATAATATTTATCTTATGCTCATGCTCTTTCCGTTTTTCTTTTTCATCAGTTCGTAATCCAAGATGAGTCGGAACCCAAAATGCGGTTGTTGCCGCAGACGTAATTGTAATTCCACGCTCGCGCTCCTGCTCCATCCAATCCATGATCGCCTGCCCTTCGTGCACTTCTCCGATCTTATGCGATATCCCGGTATAAAAAAGCACCCGCTCGCTCACGGTTGTTTTTCCAGCGTCAATATGGGCAATGATACCGATATCACGAACGCGCTCTATGGGATATTGTCTAGGCATAAAAAAATACAAACTCGAAAAAGGCTTTACCAGGCAAAATGCGCAAACGCCTTGTTTGATTCCGCCATCTTGTGAGTGTCTTCCCTTTTTTTAAATGCCTGACCTTCTCTTTTTGACGCGGCAAGGATTTCTTCAGCCAAAACGCGCGCCGTAGGCTTTCCTTTGCCCGCGCGCGTCGCCAATATCAACCATCGGATCGCAAGCGTTAATCTCCGTTCGACCCGCACTTCGCGGGGAACTTGATAATTGGCGCCTCCAACCCTACGCGAACGCACCTCCATAACGGGCGTAATATTCTGTATCGCCTGCTCAAAAAGCGCCAGCGGATCTGCCGCGTGTTTTTCTTTTTTAAGAATCTCAAAAGCGTCATATACAACTTTCCGCGCGGTCGCCTTTTTCCCATCCCACATCAGCGAATTCGTAAATTTCTCGACGAGCGTCGAATTGTACACCGGATCCGTTTTTAATTCTTGTTTTTTTCGTAATGGCCGTCTCATAGGTATGAATATTATTTCGGTTTTTTTGTACCATACTTCGATCTCCCTTGTTTTCGTCCGTCAACGCCGGTCATGTCCAAAACGCCTCGCACAATATGATAACGTACACCCGGCAAATCCTTCACGCGGCCTCCACGAATAAGCACAATTGAGTGTTCCTGTAAATTATGGCCTTCGCCGGGGATATACGCCGTCACTTCCATATTATTGGTCAGACGGACGCGCGCAACTTTTCGAAGCGCGGAGTTCGGCTTTTTCGGCGTAATCGTTTTTACCTGCAGGCACACACCGCGCTTGAACGGCGACGGATAGCGCTTCGGGCGATTCTCAAGCGTATTAAAACCAAAGCTAAGGCCGACCGCCTTTGATCGCTTACGGGTTTTCTTTCTTCCATTTCTTACCAATTGATTAATAGTTGGCATAGGTAAAAAGATACCAAATTAGATAAAAATGGTCAAATAAAAAGTCCGCGTACGCGTCCATCTTATTAGATATAGATATTTATATCTTGAATTGATCGACTATTGTAGCAAGCGGGAATCCCTTCGATTCCATTTTTGCCTCCAGGAAGGTTTCATCTTCTTGGCTACCTAAAAAGAACTCCTCAATTTCTTGATAGCTGAATGTATTAACAATTTTCCTAATGGTTTTTGCAAACTCGTTATTGTCTAGGTTCTCTTTTATTTTACTTGAATCGTTATGCTGCCACAATATATTTTTTATGAAATCGGACATATAACCTGACAACAAAATCCGCGCGGCCAAGTCATCGCTTATTTCCTTTTGGTTATTGCGGAATCTATAGATTCGTTCACCCTCTAGTGAAAGATCAAAATTAAAAGGCTTTGTGGAAAACATTCGTTTTGTTTTGGGGGCTATTTTTTTTAAAACATGATAGATGGCTGTATGCGTTGCTCCAAGAGCCATTAAAACTCTGACCGGCTTTTTGTCTTTTAGCGCGGGGTCATGGGCTATACTATTTGGCAATTTATCTGCCAGCTGACCTAAAATGAATTTCTCCCTTTCTTCTGATAGCCTGGCTTCTGCTTGCCCATACTCTTTGATGCATCGTAAGACCTTTTTAAAGTCAGCCCCGGCTTCCAAGAAATTCTGCCGAGCTTCTCTTTCTATAAGGCCTGCGGATTCTTGTATAGGATGGCCCAATGGCACATCGATGAAAAGTATTGGTTTCTTTGATCCGAAGACAATGTTCAATTCTTTGAGTTTGGAATAGTAAAAAGGGTATGTTTCAGGTGTTATATCGAATGACTTCAACGCGCGCTCTGGCTCTATGAGGCCTTTTGAAATTTTTTGATATAATCTAAAACTCTCCGGCGTCCAGTAAGCCATTTCGGGTATAAATAAGTCGCTTCTGGAAAATGATTCCTGAAGTTTTTGTTTATCGCGGCCCGTTTCGTGATAAGAAAAGAATATTTCAAAAGAGATTGCCGACCCCTTTTGTTCCAACTGCTTGACAAGCGTTTGTATCTTGTCGCTAAATTCTTTAAACCAGATTTGTTCCGGAGGTTGGTTTTCTTCGGGCGTTTTGTTTTCTTTCGGATGATTTAATAACTCCTTGGGCATTGGTTTGGGTTTTTTTATTTTTTATGCAGAAGAAAAACTTTTTTTACCTCATCAACAATTTGCGCGGGAGTATAGCTTGTTTTTACAAGATAAAGTTCGGCGCCCATAGAAAGGCCTTTCTGCACTTCTTCGCGCTGGGCAAGATTTGAAAGAACGACGACGGGAATAGGCGCAAGATCGCTGTTCTTTTTTAATTCTCCAAGAACGGAAAAACCATCCCGTCCGGGAAGAAGCATATTGAGCAATATAAGATCGGGGCGGACTTCTTCTGCTTTTATGATGCCTTTTTCTCCGTCTTCAGCCGTTGCCATCACAATATGTTCTGACGCGAAACGCTGTGCCAATAATTCCCGCATAACCGGATCATCATCGATCAAAAGAACGGTCATATTCCCTCGGGGTGTCGGCTGTTCTTTTTTTATATCTGCTACAGGCACGTTTCGGGGGATAACATCAATATCATCTCTCTCTTTCTGGAATACAATATTTTCATGAGGGCTTTTTATAGGCAATGTAATCGTCATTGTCGTGCCTTCCCCTTCTTCCGATTCGATTGCGAGGTCTCCATAATGCATTTTCAAAATCTCGCGCGCGCTAAATACGCCCAATCCCGTTCCTTCGGCAACCTGTTTTTTTGCGTCCTGCGTTCGGAAAAATTTCTCTCCGATCCGGACAATCTCTTCTTTTGAAATGCCGATACCGGTGTCGCGAACGATAATAACAATACTGCCATCCCGTGCCTCTGCTTTAATTTCTACCGCACCTCCCTTTTTATTATAGATAATTGCGTTCTCAATAATGTTTTCCAAAACCCGCGCTATCGCCTCGGGATCAATAACGATCCGCGGAAGATTCCCGGGAATAACGCCTGTTAACGAAACATGATAATCTTTTGCAAGCGCCTGAAGTTTGAATACGGTTTCTTCCAGCAACGGAGCCACTACAACACGATCAAAATGCAATTCCACTCTTCCTGCTTCAACGCGCGTTACATCAAGAAGTGAATGGACAAAACGGATCAATTGCTCGTTGCGCCGCACCAAATCATGGAATAGGCGTTTTTGATCATCAGAAAGCTTGCCGTAATTCCCTTCTAAAAATTCAGTAAGAGTCCATTTGATAAGAGTCATGGGCGTACGCAAATGATGGGATGCGATGGATAAAAATTCCGTGAGCCGTTCCAATTTTTTCCTGTCGGCGGCTTTGGCGAATATGCCGCGGATGAGCAATACGGCCAAAAGGAGCACTACAGCAAGCGCAAACACAAGAATAATTGGAAGCGTGAAGAACATATGGTTCAGAAGAAATTATAAAGCGAAATGCCGGTGATAAGGGAAAATACAGCTCCTATGACAGGAAAGATCAGCCGCCAAAGGAAAAATATGAAGAGCACTACAAGAAAAAACCCCCATTGCTCCAAAAAATTCTGTATATGCGCAAAGCGGTACGGCAAGAACGAAAAAAGTATCTTTGAGCCGTCAAGCGGCGGGATCGGCACAAGATTGAATATCGCAAGCAAAATATTGATGAATACGACAAAGAAAAGAACCTGCACGAATGCCGAAGGCAATGCAATGATCCCCGCAAACCGAATAAGAAGCCCGAAGATAACCGCAATAAAAATGTTTGACGCTGGTCCTGCCGTCGCGACCATAGCAGGTCCCCACTTTTGATTTGAAAGATTATAAGGATTATACGGGACCGGGCGCGCCCAACCAATAATAAATCCTCCCAGGAAAAAGGAAAATAACGGCACAAGAATTGAACCTACCGGATCAATATGTGGCAAGGGATTGAGCGTAAGCCGACCTTGGTATTTTGCGGTCGGATCCCCTAAGGAATATGCGGCATAGCCATGCGATACCTCATGTATCACGACTGACATAATAAGAATAGCGATCGAAAATAAAATATCCATAGACACGATTGTATTTTCATGATACCATGAAAAACACTGATATGAAAAACTGTCCGATCTGCGGCAAGGGATCACAAATGGGCGGAAAACGAAATCTTCTCCGCGGAAAATACAATCCAACAAAACATGTGCGCAAATATCCCAATCTTCAATGGGCGCGCCTATCTAATGGCAGGCGCATCAAAATCTGCGCCACCTGCCTCAAACAGAACCGGCACCTCAAAACAAAAACGAAGCGCTAACGCTTCGTTTTTGCTTGAAGCGCGGGGGAAATTTTTTCGACTTCCGCATTTGGTGTACAGCGTTTTATGATCCAACGCTCTGCTTTTTTCTCTGTCATATTTTTATCCTCGTAGAGAGCGAGAACTTCTTTGGCAAGGGATTGTACGGTTTTTTCGTATGCTTCAAAGTCTTTTATTTCAAACATGCCGCCATAGAATCTTATAGTGTCCCGATTGAAGAGGCCATTTAAAAAATAAACAGTAGCGGCGTAATAAGGGCTCCTCTTTGGCTCTTTCAGCCAAGGAAGCGAACCTGCAAGCAACGCGTAAGACCATTGGCGTTTCGTGCCTGGAACCCCCCCTTTTTCGATAATGTGAGGCACAAGCGCTTTATGAATTATTTCTGCCTTCACTTCATCAATAACAGTAAGCGGCCTTCTCCCAAGGCGTTTCGCTTCTTTGCTGTTATCCGGATAAACGTTATGCGCAAGCTCATGAAGTATAGTCATATATCGCGGCATTTTTTCAATATAGTTTTCTTTTTGGATGTCTGTTTGGTCTCCGAATTCTTCTTTTATATTCTTTATCAAAGCCAAATCGGAAGGAAATTTCTCTTCATCTGAACGCATATGCAGATTAAGATACATTAAAATTGTCGGTTCCGGCTTCTCTTGAGCAACCGCATTAAATACAAGATTCACGCCATATGCTCCTATGGTATGCGCGACTCGTATATTTGAATTCTGTATATTTTTTTGAAATTTTTTAACACCCAACACCTCTAAACTGTCCGCCATGGCTTTTTGCGTTTTTTTGAAATCAACTTCTTCTTTCTTTGTATCCGGCGTAGCTAAAGAAATTTTTAATTCAGGATCATAATAAGGTTCTTTGTAATATCCTTCCGTCGATAGAGTCAGAATAATTGGAAAATCAGATTCAAGAAGGTTATTAAAAAGAGATGCCGCAGCTTCTTGATGTTTTTCGGCTTGCGCCGGGTTTTTCTCGTTATAGAGTTTACTCAATTGCTCCATATATGCCTTAAATATATTTCCGCCAGGCAATGTAACCCACTCTTGAGGATGTTCTGCTATAGAAGAAAAACGCTTTGCTAAGGATTGGGATTCATGAGGGAAAAACTCTGCGATTGTATGCGGTCTTTTATCTCCGGGCATATACAAAGTCACCGCAGATGCTTTTTTGAGCGGACGTCCCGAAAGTTGGGCATAGGCAAGAAAGCGCACAAAAAGCGGATTTGCTTTTACTGACGTGTCTAAGAGCTCGATTAAAAGATCCCTGGTGCTCGGCGTAAGGTACAATTTTTGCAAGTGAATATCATCTGCCTCTTTCAGAATTTTTTGATATGCGCAATTTTCAATACGCTTCGTAACAGAGGCAGCAACGGCAAAAAGCACTTCGCGTCTTGAGCCCATCACCTCTTTCCCTATTTCTTCAAACTCGCCATCTAATAATGCGCTCAAAATATTTTTGTCATCAATATCTCGTAAAAAGGGAATGTTATTTTTCAGGGAAGGAATTTTTTTAGCAATCCAATCACGAACAACTTCGTTGATATTATCTGATAGATCAACGACATTCTCGTATGATTTTACGTTTTTATATATTTCGGTCCATCGCATTTTCTCGCCTTCATTATTTTCTTCCGGCCGTAAAAGCTCAAGAATTTTATTTATATAGCGAAGCTTTGGTTCGGATATGATTAATTCTTCAGTCTCTTTCGGCCATTCCAACAGAGAAGATTCTTTTTCTTCTGCAGATTTCTTAGAAATTTTTTCAAAACTCATATATCGTATTTCTATCATTAAAATTAAAAAATATATTGTTCTCAATATAATCTATCGGGATGGGGAGAATCGGACTCCCGCTACAAGACCCCCAGCCTTGTGTACTGCCATTATACTAC
>JACQLG010000011.1 GCA_016204155.1 Candidatus Niyogiibacteriota bacterium
GCGGGGCGCGTTCCTGAATGTTCGGAAGTAAAACCCACTGCCAGCTTCAATACATTGGCGCGCTTCTTCTTCTGCGATCTCCGTCTTGTTTTTTGGAGTGGTAATAATGATGTCTTGAATCGTACTTGTCGTTCTAACCATTCTTCACCTCGCAAAGAGCTTTTATAATCTTTCTCAAGATAGCAATAGTACCATGCGGCGTCAATAGCTAAGATCGAATAAAAAGGTGTTATGATGGTATATCAGCTTTTCATTCTCTATCAGCGTTTAGCAGTTTTCTGGGACGTGACCAGCGTCTTTACAGAGGTTCTAACGTTGTCTATTAAAGTGCACTTTATGAGACTTTTGGTGCTCTCGCGCATCAATCGCCGTTTCTCTTTCAGAAATCTTGCGGGTTCTAATGAAAAGTTGCTCTTTTAAAAAGACAAGAAAAAACTCCGCCATCATAGCAGAGTTAGTTATTTTTTTGCATCTTTTACTACTTCGGCTTAAATAGTGGGCAGCGAGTAACAGCTAATGCGATATTCTCTGTAACGCAAATCTGATAGAGAGATTGCGCAATATGACAATTGTCGGATTGTCCAGGCTTCAAATTATCACAGTTAAGACAGAGACATTCGCTTCGCCGCAGAGACTCAGTTGTGGGATTAACCCAAACCTCTTTACCGTAATGCATTTCTTTTTTCGGCTGTTCTTTCATTTTTTCACCTCCTCTCGATAGCCCATTAGTTGTCGGCCCCTTTTTGCTATGCGGCTACGAAATCCGTCAATACCGACAGAATTTGCTTCTGTGGAATAGTCGAGCCACGCCGCTGTAGCCCCATTGCCGCCATAGTTTGTGTGCAGGCGCACAAAATAGCAACCGCCCCAATACATTTTATCATCAAAGTCTCGAAATTTAGCTACATTTTTAATAGTAAAATCTTTCACGGCATAGGAAAATGCCCTACCACTTTGATCAATCATCCTAGTGTTGTTAAATTCCTTTTGCCATTGACGTCGTATGCTACGCGGTGGGACTTGACGACAGAGATAAATATAAATACCAGTTAGTAGGTTCATGCATTCTACAATATCGCCAGATTTATAAGATGAAGCTAAAAGCGTAAACGGATTGCCGATGTTTGGACTCGTTTTCCTTGAAGTTTTCTTTTTTGTCATGTCTATTCCTCTCTTAAAGTTCTTGAGCTGGCTCATATAAACTTAACATACTACTGAGAATACTACAACAAATCTATCCTTTATTCTTCTCACTAATCTGGTACAATACATGCATGGATAAAGATCAGGCGCAGAATAATACGACGCTATCACAGGCCGTACATATGAAGACTATTTTAGTTATTGAAGATGATAAGTTCATGCGCGACCTTCTTATCAATAAGATCAAAAAAGAAGGTTTTCGCGCGGACGGCGCGGCATCTGCCGAAGAAGCGCTTGAAGAGATGGAGAAAAATGCGCCAAACTTGATACTTCTTGATCTTATTCTTCCCAGGATGGATGGTTTTGAATTTATCCAGCACATGAAAAAAAATCCGCAGTTCGCAAATATCCCCATTTTGATCCTTTCAAATCTCGGTGACAAAAAAGATATAGAGAAGGCGGAACAGTTCGGTGTTAAGGAATTTCTGATCAAGGCAAACTTTACGCCTTCGGAGATCGTCCAAAAAATACACGACCTCCTTAATAAAAAGTATTTATGATCCATCTTATATACGGCAAAAATAGCCTGCGGTCGGCTCGCGAAGTTTTTTTACTTCGGCAAAAATACGAGAAAATCGTCTCGCCGGAAAATATATTTCTTTTCTCTCCAGACGGATTTTCACCCGAAGACTTTGAAACGGCGCTTCGCAATACGGGCTTATTTGACGCAAAACGGCTCATTGTCGCGCACTCCCTTCTTACAGATAAAGACGCCTCGCCTCTTTTAAAAAAATTACTCCCTCTCGTCCCGGAACATATCAGCATTATTCTTCATGAAGAAACGCTTGATGTAAAAACTCTGGCGTCTATAAAAAAATACGCAAAAGACATCAGAAACTGCAGCCACTTCAAAGAAAAAGAATTGTTTTCTTGGATTGCAGAAGCCGCAAAAGAAAAAGGGGCAACATTAACTCCGCAGGAACAAACTATACTTGCCCAATCCCATCCCCGCAATCTATGGGAAATAATACAAATTTTGGAACGCCGCGCGCTTGGAGAAAAAGGAGGGATGCCAATTTCGGAAGAGCCGAATATATTCCGCCTGCTTAATCTCGTTACCGCAAAAAGGCAGAAAGAGGCGTATGCGCATTATCACACGCTTCTTATGCAAGGCGTCTCGCAGGAAGAAATATTCTGGCGGCTTTACTGGCAATTTAATACCTTGCGGATTATTGCGTTTCTGGAAAATGCTTCCCCGGCCGGTCTGAAAAAAGAAACGGGGCTTCATCCTTTTGTCATCCAAAATGGTCTTGCTGCGCTTCGGCGTTTTTCATCGCAAGACATAGAGGAAACTTTTGAATGGCTGATTGACATATGGCACGCAAGCAAACTAAAAACCCGCGATCTTGCGCACGAGCTTGAATCGTTTATCCTTACCGGACGTCCGCAATTATTTACTCCTCGCCTTCACTAAACGCTTCACTAGTCTGGACTTTTTCCGCGCGGCGGTATTTTTCGAGATGACGTTGCGCTTTGCCGCCTTATCCAACGCTTGATAGGCTTTGGGCAGCAGCGCCATAGCATCATTCACTTTATTCTGATCTGCGAGCACGCGGATCTTTTTCAATACATCCTGAACAGCCCGTTTCCGCTGAAGGTTTCGAACTCGCCGTATCTCTGACTGTCTGAGGGCTTTTTTTGCTGATTTCAATATTGGCATTTCATTATACTATTCGATAATCCTTACAACGTCAAGAGATTTACGACTTATGATTTAAGATCTAAGATAACCGATATGCGAAAGAGACTTGGTAAAATTTTTTTCAAGAAAGACGCTATTGCCGTATCCAAAAATATTCTGGGGAAATTTTTAGTGCATCAATTGTCGAGCGGGAAGCGGTTAGAAGGAAAGATTGTTGAAGTAGAGGCATATGTGGGACCTGAAGATCTTGCATCACATGCGAAGAATAATAAAAAAACAGAACGGAACAGAGCGGAATTTTTAGAAGGCGGGCATATTTATATTTACCTTGTCTACGGAATGTATTGGCAATTTAATATCTCTACTGGTCCTGCGAGACATCCGCAATGTTTTTTAATACGCGCGATTAACCCGATTCCTCATGATAAGTACAAATCCGCAAACGGACCCGGAAAACTCTGCAAGTATTTTAAATTGGACAAATCGTTCTACGGCGAAGATATTACAACATCAAAACGAATCTGGATCGAAGACCGCGGGGAAACCGTATCTCCCAAAAATATAATTGCCGCTCCCCGCATCGGCATTGATTATGCCGGCCCCTACTGGTCGCGCCGCAAATTGCGGTTTTATATTAAAAATAATCCTGCGGTTTCGAAAAAATAATTGGTTATTAAGTTATTAGTTAATAGTTAAAAATTTTGTGTTATATTGATTGATATGCATATACTTATAGGCCTCGGAAACCCCGGAAAAGAATACGAACATACGCGCCATAACGCAGGACGGATGACGCTTCAAGCATTTGCCAAAAAAATGGAATGCGGCGAGTGGAGTATGAATAAAAAATATCAATCCCTTAAAACAGAAGGCAGTTTAAAGCGCGACTCTTTCACGCTTCTTCTCCCCGAAACCTTTATGAATAAGTCCGGGAATGCCTTAAAAGAGTTACGAGTAATGAGTAATAAGTCATGGGGCGAAAAACTAATAATCCTACATGATGATATTGATTTGTTGCTCGGACGATTCAAAATCTCGTTCGGCAAGGGATCGGGCGGGCACAAAGGACTTGAATCTGTCATGCGCGCGCTCAAAACAAAGGATTTTGTGCGCGTCCGCATCGGCATTTCACCCAAGAAAAAACCGCCCCATAAAGAAATTCCGGATTTTCTCCTGAAAAAAATGAATGCAAAAGATACAGTCGAACTAAAAAAAATGTTTAAAAAAATAAGCGAAGCGATTGAAGTAATTATTGAAGAAGGATACGAAAAAGCGATGAATGTATATAATTAAAACAGTGGATCCGAAACAATTTCAAAAAATAATTCGGAAACATTACCGGAAAAACAAAAAGAAAAATAATTTCCCGTGGCGGCGCACAAAAAATCCTTATCATATCCTTGTATCCGAAATAATGCTCCAGCAGACGCAAATTCCCCGGGTCATTCCTAAATATAATGAGTGGATAAAAACGTTTCCTACCATACAAGCGCTCGCAAAAGCACCTTTTTCGAAAGTGATGAGCATTTGGCACGGCCTTGGCTATAACAGGCGCGCCCGATATTTGAAAGATGCGGCGGAAAAAATTATTAAACTACATAAAAACAAAATCCCCCGCGATCCTAATATGCTCGAAACGCTTCCGGGAATCGGCCGTTATACGGCGCGCGCTGTTTCATGTTTTGCATACGGCATATGCGAGCCGTTTTTAGATACAAACATCAGACGCGTCTATATTCATTTTTTCGGGGGTAAAAAAGAAAAAATTACTGACGAAACGCTTCTTATGTTTATTCAAAAAACCGCACCTATACGGAATAAAGACAAATGGTACGGCGCTCTTATGGATTACGGGCGCGATATTGTAGGCGACAAAAAAGACAACCCCAATCGAAAAAGCAAAACATATTCCAAACAATCTCCTTTCCTAGGATCCCGAAGATATATCCGCGCCAAAATAATAACATATCTTCTCAATCATAAAACCGGAACAACAACTCAAATAAAACATGCCTTGAAAAAGGACATTCATGCGCAACATTATCTTGCGGACAGAAAATTCCTATCCCTTATTTCCTCGCTCCAACACGAAGGAATGCTGTCACAGTCAAGCAAGCGCCTCTCAATCCGCCGTTAAGTTTTTCTTACCCCCAAAGAACTCGTATGCAACTTATTTGCGAAAAGGAATAGAAGCGTTGCAGCGCCCGCAATAATGAAACTCGCAGTAAAAAAAGAGTCCCGGGAAAATAAAAAAGCAAGCGCGATAAGAACAGGGTATAAGACAATGCGAGAGAAATGATACAACATCTCACGCGAAAGAATAAAAGATGAGGTCTGTTTGATGGCGCGGGCGATCTTATAATATTGCGCGTTCCATGCGGTCATTAAGGATGTATTTGCAAGATTGCCCGCAACATGGCTCCCTATTACCATGAAAGAGCCGGCAGCAAGCGTCCGTGAAAACCAGATAAGGGCAGAAATGATTGTTGAAGCCGACAATGCCTTGCGCCTTTTGCCCCGATCTGAGACAAATCCCGTAAAAAGAGTGATGATAATGCCCGCTAAAAGTCCCGCTGATATCACCGCGCCGAACTCTTCAATGCTTCCTATGGCAAAAAAGATAAAAAGGGGCCAAATGATGCGCGATACTTCCTTTTCCATCGCAAAGCCGATACCGGAAAATGTGAACGGGCGAACCTTCTTATCGTTCAGGAGCCGAACAACTGATGAAAATGTTAAATAGGACGCGTCCCGGCGTTCCGGGAATAAAAAGAGCGGGAGGGTAGCGGCAACCAGAAAAATGATTCCTACGAAAAACGCGTCATGAAATCCCGCGAATCCGATCAACAAACCTCCCAGAAGAGGGGCTGCGAGTTCTACGAGATTTGTAATAGTATAACGCATCCCTATTTCGCGCCCGATATGCCCGTCATCCGATACCGAAGAAAAATCAATATGGTATCCTACATTAAATAGCAGCATGCCCAACGAAAGTCCGATCGGCAGCGCAAAGAACAGAAACGGCATATCCGCGAGCAAACTTAAACCGAAAAAATATAAGATCATGAACGGGATGCTCAAAAACATCATCATTTTATCCGACATCCTGCGAAGCGCCGGCAGAAGCGAGAATGAAAACACAAGGAAATATAGAGAATTTAAAAAATAAAAGAGAAGGATCCGCCACAACGGCATCCCAAGACCCCAAAAATAAATAGGCACAAAGACAGACACCAACCCCGTACCGAACTGAAGAAGGCCGAGAGCAATATACAAAGAACTTATCTCCTTATTTACAAAAAAATGCGCATGGATCTGGTCGGTCAAAAGCATATACTATCCACTATAACAAAAAACCCGGCGGATGTCGGGTTTTTTGAACATGTACGGATATTACAAATTTTGTAATTCTTGATCAATGTCTTCAAATTCCGTATCAATATCGCCAAAATTAGTACCTTGAATATCTTGTTCAATGGCGCCTGTCGTGTCATTCTCAAGCTCAACCATGGGGCCCGCGCTGCCTTCCTCTGTCATTGCTCCATCTTCAGGAGTAATGGTACTGCGCTGAAAAAAGAACCATGCGCTTACGGCAATAAGAGCAAGAAAAACAATGATTACAATAATTAAAAATACTGACGATTTTTCCCTGTTTCCTCCAGCACCCATAGGGGTTTTTAGCGCTTCGCGAGAAGCCCCTTGAGGCATATTCGGTGGCGTATTAAATTCCATATGTAAAAATTTTTAATTAATAATAAATTCTACAAGTTATTCGTTCGTATTTTCCGAATCATTATCTTCATCGGCGTTCTCTGCGTCATTATCAACATCCGGAATTTCTCGAAGCAATTGCAAAACCTCGCGCACGCGGTCATGAACATCGCGGACCAAATCGCGAAGCGCCTTCAGGTCATTTTGCAGGGCATGGCGCGCTTCTGAAACATTCTCACCAAGATTTTCTTCTCCTTCAATCGTAATTTCATATACTTTTCCCGCTTGCTCCAGCACATGTTCGCGGGCTGACGCAATCATTCCATTTGCCTCATCTATTGCCGCGTCAACGTTTGAAGTGTCGTGGCCGGTTGCTGCGGCTTTGTCTGCGCGAGCCTGTATTTTTACAAGAATAGCGTCAAGGCGATCAAGAACCTTCAAAAAATGATCGGTAATGCGGTCATTAATTTGCGCTAGTCGATCGCTTACACGCTCTACTGCTTCTTTCTTTTTTTCATCCTTGATCACGCCGAGTTTTGCTTTTAAGTCATCGCGGTACCCCTCGATGCGTTCTTTTAATGCTTCCCGTTCTGTTTGAAAACGCTCCTGAAATGCATCACGGCGTTCACGCATGTCATTTACAAACGAATCTCGCAGATCGCGCAATTCCTGTTTTATCGCTTCTCGTTCTTCGGGCGTTGAGTCGCGCGAATCCATCATGCGTTCCTTTATATCGGCGCGAAACGCATCGCGCTCCGTCTTCATTGTTTCGCGAAGATCGCTGCGCTCTTCGCCGAACTGTTCGCGGAAGCTTTCACGTTCTTCCTGAACATTTGCGCGAAATTCGTCGCGCGCTTCCTGCCGCGTTGAAGTTGAATCTTGCGCGAAAACAACGAACGCGAATAAAAAACTGATCGGCACAATACCTCCCCAAAAAAGAATAGGCACTATTTTTTTCATAAAATGCTATTTTTGATAATGCTAATACTATTTTTAGTATAGCAAACCTCTTTTATTTAAGCAATGCTCATTTTCGAGAAGATGTATCTTCTAATACAGAAATTTTTAATATATTTGCCAATGTATTTAACCAAAAATTGGATTGAACAAATAAAGACGACTGGGAATGGAATTTATCCAGAGAAACTCCGGGTGGAGTTGTTTTAGTGGTGCATGGATACACAGGTACGGTGATCGATATCCCTTTTGAGCGGCTGCTCGGGGATCCATTATATGCCGTAACAGTATAACTCCATGTAGTGGGGGATGATGCATTTTTTAGTTTAAAATAATCTGTTCCTTTAACCGTGGCGACAACCGTTGGGGTGCTGGAGGTGCATTTGGTTCCTTGGCATTCAGTAAGTAAATAGTACTTTGCTCCGTATACAGAATCCCACTGCACATATACATACCGATTTGGAGGGTTGCAATATGATGCCGCGGAAAAATTCCCAGGAGCCGAGAGTAAAACACACGACGGGGTAATGGTAACAGTACCGGAGTACCCGCTAAAACGATTGTTCATATGATTATGAGCCATGATCTTATAACGATATGTCGTTTTATTAACGACGCTTTCGTCCTGATAGTATGTGGCCTTTGAAACCGCAATTTGAACTGTTGGCGTACAGCCGCTACCGGCACAACGGTAAATATGATAATCATCTACTCCGGTGGAATTAGAGATTGTCCAAGCAATTTTTGCTGATGTCGGAGAACAAATCGGCCCCCCGGAAAGCGAAGGAGTCGGCGGGGTAAAGGTAGTCGAAGGAATAAAAATAGTCACAATAGAAGCGTAGCTAAAAAGATTGGTGCTGTGATTATGAGATTTCACCCCGTAGGTGTAAGTGTTTCCGTTGTTTATATTTATATCGGTATAAGCGGCGCTTGCCGTAACACCAATCTGGCTGGTCGGAATGCATACGCCACTACAACGATAAATATGATATTCTGTTGCGTCAGTTGAGCTTAACCATGAGAGATTAACTCTTGTTGGCGAATAAGCTCCTAATGCCGAGAGATTCCTTGGATATTTTGGAGCGCATAAAGGAGTACTGGTTATTATATTGGAGTAACCGCTAAATAAATTACTGCTATGATTATGGGATCGCGCACGGTAACGATACGTAGTTCCATTTACTACACCTGCATCATGATAATACGTATTCGCCGTGACTGTGATTTGAGTTGTCGGCGTACAAGCACTTCCGTTACACCGATAAATATGATAGTCGCTCGCGCCAATCACGCCCGGCCAAGAAAGACGCGTAGTAGGAGGATAACAAGCAGGAGCCCCTCCGAGGGCAGGAGTAGCAGGCGCAGTTGCAGCAGATGCGCTCGGAACCGCATCATTAAAGAGTAAACTACCATATACCACAAAAATTAAAAACCCCGCATATAAAAAGATTTTTTTGCTTTTATAAATCATGGCTTAAAAAGTGAATAGCTGTATGCTTGATAAATTACGGGTATATAATCCAGCCTGACACAGGATAAAGAATAACATTGCATAAGGCCTTGCTTATAGGATTAACTGAAACAAAACTACTGAATAAAGTATAAGGAGCATCAGGGCTATAACTCACAGCGCGGACTCCATACACAATTCGTGTTTCCGGATTAGAGCTTACTGGATCGGGCTGGGCTACGCTTGAACTGTAGTTTGCTTCGTAGGGTTTATTCTTAAATTCTAAACCGCTTACTGTTAATGGATAGAACAATGTAGACGGATCAGCGGCATCAATGGTCGTATAGTACCAATCGCCGAAGAGACTTTCTTTTGTTGATTCTATATTACACGGCAGTTCGCCTTTCGTACCGTCCCATGAACATCTCAAAATATCGTATTCGCTCGGAAAGTTTGTATAGCCAACAGGATGGAAAATCCGAAGCGTGATTTCATTTGTCAAACAGTTGAATTCGCCTTTTACCTGAGGGGCGGCTGGATTAGTTGCGCTTTCTACGGTCGATTTTTGAAATAAAAAAATTCCTGAAAGAACCAGAATACAAAAACATAACGCGTAAATAGTTTTCAAATGAACATCAAAAAAATTATTCATATTATTTATAGTATCATAATAATCTCCCCTTAACATTATGACAAATTCCTAATTCACTAAATCTGATCGCCCTTGCAATAAAAAAATTTTACGGTACTATAATGATGCCTTGTCAAACCAAGGAAATACTGAAGAATGTGACATAGTTCTTATCGCAGGGCTTACCCCCGAATTGCTGGAAAAGCCCGCTTTGTGGTGGAAAAATCACGAAACAGAAATCATACGGAAACGCGCAATCAATCCTTATTTTTCAAGAAATACATTTGTTATAGAAAAAGACGCGGCACTTAAACAAAGCGAATTTTTGCGGGGGCTCACAGATATCGGCTACCAAAAAACATCGGGCATCATCGCAAAAGGAACGTTTCTGCATAAAGGATTTGCAATTATTCTCTTTCCGATCAACCGTGAAAAACCGATTGCAATTGAATTTGAAGGAAATAGGATTGATAGCATTCGACCGTATACAGCAATTGAAACTGACGAAGAAATCATAGAATTGCGGCGAGAAGAAAAACAATTTCGTTTCCGCGAAGGCGACTATGTCGTCCATATTGACCATGGCATCGGCATTTTCAAAACAATAGAAGATAATTATTTTGTTGTTGAATATGCGCCCGCGCGAAAAAATGGGGAACCCGACCGTCTTTTCGTGCCGGTAGCCGAAGAAAAACGGCTATCGCTCTACCTCGGGCTCCGGACGCCCGCAATCCACCGGCTTGGCACTCCTCTTTGGACCCACACGAAGAAAAAAGCAAAAGAAGATATCATCCGATTTGCAAAATCCCTCGCGTCTCTCTATAAAAAACGGTCTTCTTTGATGCGCTTGCCCTACCATCCTGACGCTATTGAAAAAGAAATCTGGGATGTGTTTCCGTTTGAAGAAACAGCGGACCAAAAACAGGCGCTTGAAGATATTTTTAACGATTTTTCAAAACAAGAGCCGATGGAACGTCTGCTTACAGGCGACGTCGGATTCGGAAAAACAGAAGTAGCGCTTCGCGCGGCTCTTCGCGTAATACTCAATGGCCGGCAAACAGCGTTCGTTGCGCCTACCACGGTGCTTGCAGACCAGCACGCGGAATTATTCAAAAAACGATTTGAAAAACTTCCAGTCCGAATAGAACGCCTTACGCGCCTCGAACCAAAAAAGAAAATAAAAGATGCGCGCGAAGGGGCAGAAAAAGGGACGGTTGATTTAGTAATAGGGACGCATCGTCTTTTACAAAAAGATATTTCATTCAAAAATCTAGGGCTTTTGATTATTGATGAAGAACAGCGATTCGGCGTCAGGCATAAAGAATTTCTGAAAGAAAAATATCCAAGCGTAGATATTCTTTCTCTTTCGGCAACGCCGATACCAAGGACTCTTGCTTTCTCACTTGCGGGAGTGCGCCCCGTAAGTCAATTAAAAGAGGCGCCTCGCGGCCGCAGGGCATCTCTTACATATGTTTTACCGTATTCAAAAAACATCATCAAGGAGGCATTTTTAGAAGAACATAAACGCGATGGACAGGTTTATTATCTTGCCAACAGAATCCAGCATATTCCAAGGATTTTAGAGACCCTTCATGAAATTGCCCCACATATGAAAAAAGGAATTATCCACGGACGGCTTCATGAAAATGAAATTATCCGCGTCATGCATGATTTCCGGAAAGGCATGATTGATATTTTGGTATCAACCACAATCATTGAAAACGGCTTGGATATTTCAACAGTAAACACGCTCATTGTGGAAGATGCGTCGCGTTTGGGGCTTGCGCAAGCCCATCAACTGCGCGGCAGGATTGGGCGAAGCGATATTCAAAGTTATGCATACTTTTTTTATCCGATAAAAATACTGAATAAAACAGGAACCCGGATTGAAGCGAACATAACAAAAAAAGCCGAACGGCGGCTCGCACTTCTTGAAGAACTTTCGTATTTGGGGGCCGGAATCGAAATCGCAAAACGCGATCTTGAAATGCGGGGCGCGGGAAACATTTTAGGCAGAGAGCAATCAGGTGTTGCAAATAAAATCGGCTGGAATTTATATTTTGAAATGCTCGGGCAGGCGATGGAGGAAGAGAAAAGTCATTAAGTTACTGGTTATTGGGTTATTAAAAATGCCCGAAATTTAATTCCGGGCATTTTTATTTTTCTTCTTTTTTATCCTTGTTCTGAACCGCGTCAAAGGATTCCGCTTTTTCGGGCTCCACCGGTTTTGCTTTACCGCTTTCGCCAAGATATGCGAGCGTCATTTTCCGTTCGTTCGGCTCAAAGAGCGTAATCTGAAACGGATAGGTTTTGCCAAGCTCAATTTTTTCTTTCATATCTTTCTCGCTTTCAAATTCCGAAATATGCACGAGCCCTGAAACGCCCTCTTCAATTGAGACCAATGCGCCGTATTTATTAAACCGGATAACAACGCCCTCCACAATATCGCCTTTTTTGTATTTTTCTTTCACTTCCTGCCACGGGTCGGGCTTCAATGCCTTGAGTGACAGCGAAAACTTGCCGTCCTTAATGCTGATGATCTTTACTCGTGCATTATCTCCTACCTTGAAAAGTTGGTGCGGGTTATCAACTAACCCCCAATCAAGTTCCGATATGTGCGCCAATCCCTCAATACCCTCTTCTATCTTTATAAAGATGCCGAAATCGACAATGCCGGTTATATCTCCCTCAACTACATCGCCTACATTATATTTTGAGACGACTTTCTTGAGCTCTTCCGACTCAACGCCTTTTTCAGAAAAAATCAATTTCCCTTCTTTCGGATTGGCCGCGATCACGGTTACGGAAAGCGTCTGACCGATAAGTTTTTTTAGCTCTTCAAGAATTTTTTCCTTCTCTCCACCTTCTACGCGCGGATAATGCCCGACACGGAGCTGTGAAGCCGGCAAGAATCCCTGGATGCCTTTCCATTCAAGAACCAGCCCGCCGCTGTTTGCGTCCACCGCTTTAAGATCCAAGTTCTTTTTTGATTCCATAAACGCCTCTACATCGCGCCATACGATTTCCTGACCTGCCGCCGTCAGCGACAACTCTACAAGCCCTTCATCATTTTCAAGCGAAAGAACTTTCGTCGTTACCTTGTCGCCAGTCCGGAGATTACGGACAGTATCAGCCATCTCCGAAAATTCACTCTGGTACACTACGCCCGAACCGAACGGCCCCAGATCAATAAAAAGCCGCGGCCCTTCGCGTTTTATCACCGTTCCCTCAATCAAATCTCCTGCGCGCGGCGCAGGAAGTGGTATGACTTTGAACAGGAACTCCATCACATGCTCCTTTTTCGGATGCTTTTCTACAGTGTTTGTTTGCATGGAAAATACTATAGCGCAGAGAGAGTAATTGCGCAACCCTGCTATAGATTCTCAATTTCTTCGTCTGAGAAACGTATTGTATCGCCTCTATGAATAGAGCCACCAAGCATTCTTTTTGCGATAACGGCTTCAACCCGGTCGGCTATGGCTCTGCGCATCGGGCGCGCGCCGAATTGCGGATCATATCCAACCTCCATAACTTTCCGAATCAGCGCATCGGAAAACTCAAGTATAATCTCCTTTTCACGAAGACGCTCTTCCAAATCTTCGAGAAGCAGACGGGCAACTTTATAGAGGTGCTCGCGCGAGAGCGGCCGATACACCACGATTCCGTCAAAACGGTTCAAAAATTCGGGCGCAAAAATGCCTTCTGACTGAATGGTGTCAATAACTTCTCTTTTGCGCTCCGCGGGGTCAATCCCACGCTCAACCATTTTCCAAATAAGGCCCGAACCCGCGTTTGATGTCGTGATGATAATCGTTTCGCGCATTGATATCCGTTCGCCTTTCCCGTCTGAAAAAAAACCTTCCTCAAGAATCTGCAAAAATAAATCAAGAACTGCCCGAGACGCCTTCTCAAGCTCGTCAAACAAATAAAGCGCGAAGGGATTGTCATGGGCTTGCCGCGACAATATCCCTGGCTCGCCCGAATCAAATCCGCCTATAAACTTCCTCAGCCCTTCCTCCCCTTTGAATTCGGACATATCAAAACGAACCATGCGATTCGTACCCCCAAAATATACCTCAGCAAGCGCCTTGGCGGTTTGTGTTTTGCCGACTCCGGTCGGCCCCAAAAAAAGAAATGATCCCAGGGGCCTCTCTTGATTGCGGATGCCGGCACGGGCTCTGCGCATCGTATTTGCAATCGTACGGATAGCTTCTTCCTGATTGATGACGCGCTCATGCAGCAAGTCCTCCAGGCGCAAAAGTTTTTCTTTCTCTTCTTCCCGCGCCTCTCCCAAAGGAATCTTTAATTTTTCCGACGCAAATATATCGACATCGTTTTTGCCGATAATACGCACTCCTTCGAGAGACGCCCGTGACGCTACCTCATCGGCAAGATTGATCGCTTTTTCGGGCATCGCGCCGATCTGAATGTAGCGGTCCGCAACTTCAACGAGGCGCATAAGGCCCTGATAGGTAAAAAACGCCCCGCTTTTGCGCTCAAGAAGCGAAATAACGTTCTCAATAACTGATATCATTTCGTGTTTATCCGGTTCTTCAATATCTATCCGCGAGAACATCGCAGTGATTTTCCCGTTCGGCTCAAGCACCTTATGGTAGGAATACGGATCGGAAATTGCAATCACCTGCAAGTGTGAACCGCGGAAAAAACTTTCTGTGAGCGTTATAAAATCCGAACCGACCTCGAAGGAGGATGCGATCGCGTGCGCCAAATCGTCAATCACAAGAATAATATTGCCGGCATTCGCCGCTTCTTCCATCATGCGCAGAACCGCTTCTTCAAATCGCCCTTTTGTTTTTGTAAAAGCGGTAATGCTGTCAATGTCAAAATACACGAGCCGCTTATGCTCGATCGCAGGCGGAACAATGCCCCGATAGATCCGGGATGCAAGGGAACGGAGCACGATGTGTCTTCCAGTTCCTTCCTTCCCAACTAAAAGCACATTTGCCTCTCCTGATTTTGAAAGAACATCTTCAATAAGAAGTATTTGTTTTTTTCGCGACTCCAAAAGCAATTCACTTTCCCTGCCCTGAATGTCATAAGAATGCTGGTCAAGCAAAAAGGTATAGCCGAACCCGAAATCTTTCGCAATGCCCGGTGTACGCCCCAGGCGGACTTTCTCCCAGAAACGCGCCTGTTCTTCTCCCGCGCGAATATTCCGCTCGATCCATACAAGCACTCCTTGCACTTCTTCTTTCCTGACACTCCTCTGGAAAAGAAAAGCAACAAAGTCCTTGTCATACGAGAACGCCGCCTGTATGATCTCCTTCATCCCGAATGTTTCCGAATCACTCTCCTGCAGTTCCACCGAAAGAAGAGAAAGAAATTCCTGCGAGGAGATTTTTTTTTCGTGAAGTTCATCTTCATGCTCGCGCAGCCACGAACGGAAATCCTTTTCTTTAATCCCAAGGCGCAAAAGAAACAATTGGAACGCGTATTCTTTCAGCAGAAGGACGTAGAGATCTGCGGACGAAAAAGAGCGGCTGCGCCCGCCCAAGATTCCCAGCGCGAAAAATATCCTTGAGGCGTCAAACGCAAGGAAAAAATGAGTGTCACCCGACCGTCCGATGCGCGACGGCCGGAGAGACGTGCAATAAAAAAATTCAAAAAAAAGGAACAGCAACGCAATGCTTCCGGAAAGGAAAACGAAAGCCCAAAGTATTGTGAAATCAAATGTATTAAAAAAAGAACCGAATAACGGACCGCCCGACCATGAAAAAAGAAACGCGAAGCCGACGCTTATGAGCGCGGCGATATGGGCCGCCAGAAATACGCGGAGCGTTAACTGTCGAATCTTTTCGGGGATGAACCGATCAAGGCGCACCGCGCGATACACCGACGGAGAAGAAGTAATAGGAGTGATGGTAAACGATGTTTTCATAGTATTACGTCAACAGAAGCAGCAAACCCGACAGGAATACTGCCGGGATAAAAACGGGCGATGAAATAAACGCGAAAAAAAGAAATGCGCCCAAAAAGAACAACCCGATCTGGGACAAAACCGCAAGCGCCAAAACAACAAGGCGCATGACAAAACCTAACAGGCGAAGAACGGTATTAATGACAATGCGCGATGCGATTTCTTCAACATCAAAGCCGCGTTTTTTTCTTTCCTGAAGCCTGTGCCACGGCGCAAAGAGAGTTTGGAGCAAAATGCCGACGGAGAAAAAATGATACAAAAACCAATGGTAATTCGCCCACGCTCGCATATACTCGCGGACTCCTTCTCCATAGAGCCAATGAATATACATCACTCCTAACGCAATAGTATTCATACATATTTATAATATCATGTACCACAAAGCTTGAAACTCGAAGTATAACGTGTTATGTTTTAGAAAAACGCAACGGAGGCGAGAAAATAATGACAAGCATAGAATTGTATTATCGTCTATTCGATGGACGGCAGATGAGCCAAAAAGAGCTCGATAAAATAGAAGAAATTGAGGGTCGTCGGAAGCAGGATCTTGCCCGCTTGGGCATGGCATATTGCCCTCCTGATCCATTTGAACGTCATTTCACAAAATGGGCAAACTACGGAAACACTCGTCATGGCTATCGAAGAGAGTCTTGGAGATGGGAAAGCGAAATATTTTAAAATCAAAATAAAGTAAAAAGTTTGAGCAATCCACTTGCGGTTCACCATGAACGCAGTTGAAGGGTTGCTTTTTTATTTACATTATTGCCTTTCTGACAAATTGGGCGATCGTCAATTTCGTACGAAAGACAAAAACATAAACCACTTCAATACTTTAAAGTATTGAAGTGGTTACTCAAAAGAAAAACTGCCGGGCTAAACAACACAACCGCTGTTGCTTTTTTGTCCAAAGAAGGCCGGGAAGTTTCTTGAAAGGCTCTTGGAACCCGAGCGGGCACGATTCTTGCAAAAAAGAAGGGATGTGCTATACTTATTCTAGATTGAAATTGCGGAGGTGAAAAATATATGGGTTTAGTAGATGGTTATGTAGATTGGCAGATCGTAAGAGATTACGAAGATGCAGTAGAAGCAAAAAAAGAAGCATTGGAAAAAGAAGGCAAATCAATGAGCTGGATGGAGCAAGTCTTCTATGCTATTGCGGTTCATGAAGAACGAGTTGAGAGAAAAGTTAAGAATGTTGCGATTAAAGGAGACGAGATATCATTTGATGTAGTAGAGGAGGGCGGCAAGCATGATCCATGTATTTTAGGTCCGGAGCATGTGACTATAAGAAAAAGTAAGTAGAAATCTTCAGTTTGGATTTGCAAAAGTGAATCTCATTATCCTCAACCCTTTTGTTGGGGTTTTTTTATTATTTCTTGCAGAAGGCGCAGTTCACAAACGACTCAAAATCGCCTATTATATAAGGAATGGTAATAACGTCATACGGCCTGTCATGCTTTAAAGTAAGCTCCGGAGAAACGGTGCTTGCTTTTGACCCGCCGTCAAAAAAATCAAAATTAAAAAGCCCGTATTTTCAGACGGACATGGTGCTTATAAGCCACGCCCATGACGATCATTCAGGTAAAGACGTACTCCACGGCAAAGGAGATGAATCTCCCTTTGTTATAGACGGACCTGGAGAATATGAACACAAAGGGATATCGGTTATCGGGATTCCTTCAATGCACGACGACCAGGGCGGAAAAAAATACGGCAAAAACACCGTCTACCGGGTGCGTTTTGAAGACGTTACGCTCATGCATCTCGGCGACTATGGGGAAGAAAAACTGAACGATGAAATAAAGAAACACATTGAAGGGGTAGATATTCTGTTTTTACCCATCGGAGGCGATACCGTTCTTGATGTTTCGGGTGCAATCAAAATCGCAAATGCAATCGAGCCGCGCATCATCATACCAATGCATTATGACGCTTCTTCCAAAAAGAAAACAGATGCCGTAAAAAGCTTTTTAAGCGAGATGGGGGCGGAAGATACAAAACCAGATACAAAGTTCACATTCAAGAAAAAGGATCTGCCGATTGATGAAACGAATATCATACTCCTTGAACCAAGCCCGTAACATCATGTCTTTTTTCAAACTGCTTGAATCAATCCAAAACAAACCAGAACGCACGCGCACAAACATTCTGATTGTGAGCGTTGCAGTAATCATGGCTGTTATTATCGCATTATGGCTCACTTTGCCCGATCTGCGTCCGGAAAAACAGCAAGAAGAGCAAACTGCCGGGCCATTTAAGATGTTGTGGGAGCAAGTGAAAGGGTTGCGAAATGCATTGCCGTCACTATAACGTAAAACGAAATAAGTTCTATGTATGGAAGACGAAAATAAAAAAAATAATAGTGCAAAAGGGATTGCCCCGCGCAATATCGTGCACGAGATGCGCGAATCATATCTGGACTATGCAATGAGCGTGATCGTTGCGCGCGCGCTTCCCGATGTCCGCGATGGATTAAAACCGGTACACCGGCGCATCCTGTATGCAATGCGCGAAATGGGACTTATCGCCTCCGCGAAACACCGGAAGTCCGCCGCAATCGTAGGCGATACGCTCGGCAAATACCATCCGCACGGAGATAGCGCGGTATACGATTCGCTTGTACGCATGGCGCAGGATTTTTCGCTCCGCTATCCATTAGTTGACGGCCAGGGAAATTTCGGCTCCATTGACGGCGATTCGGCGGCGGCTATGAGATACACCGAGGCGCGCATGACAAAAATTGCATCAGAAATGCTCCGGGATATTGAAAAAGATACGGTTGATTTTACGGACAATTATGACGGCACGAAAAAAGAGCCGACCGTGCTTCCCGCATCTATCCCCCAGCTTCTCTTAAACGGCTCTTTGGGAATTGCAGTCGGCATGGCAACGAATATCCCTCCCCACAATCTCTCCGAAGTAATTGATGCCACTATCCATCTTATTGACCAACCGAAAGCGGGAATTGACGAACTTACCCAGTACGTCAAAGGTCCTGACTTCCCCACGGGCGGGATTTTATTCAATATCAAAGATATCAGGCAGGCATACGCGACGGGTCGGGGAGGAATCGTAACGCGCGGAGAAGCGGAAATCGTAGAGAAAAAACAAGGGCAATTCCAAATTATTATCACATCAATCCCCTACTACGTGTCAAAAGCGGAATTGATCACGAAGATCGCGGAGCTCGTACATGACAAAAAACTTCAGGGAGTGCGCGATGTGCGCGATGAATCGGACAGAGAAGGGCTTACCATCGCGATTGACCTTTCGCGCGACGCTTTCCCTCAAAAAATATTGAACGCACTCTACCAGCATACCGACCTCGAAAAATCATTCCACTTCAACATGGTAGCGCTCGTTGACGGCATTCAGCCGCAGCTCTTGTCTCTCAAGTCGATCATTGAATATTTCATCAAACACCGGAAAGTAGTTGTTCGGCGCAGGACGACATTTGATCTTGCGCGCGCAGAGGAACGCTCGCATATCCTGGAAGGACTTAAAAAAGCGCTTGACCATATTGACCGCGTTATCGCAACAATTAAAAAATCTCCCGACAAAGAAACGGCGCATAAAAATCTTATAACGAACTTCACATTATCGGAGAAACAGGCAACCGCAATTCTTGAGATGCGCCTGCAGACGCTTGCGGGCCTCGAACGCCAAAAAATAGATGACGAGCTGAAAGAAAAACAAAAACTCATGAAACACCTGCAGTCGCTTCTTGCAGACCCCAAAAAGATGATGGGTGCCATCAAAGAAGAGCTGATTGCCGTAAAAGAAAAATACGGCGATGAACGAAAAACGAAGGTTGTGGCGCGTGCCGCAAAATCATTTTCAGCAGAAGACCTTATTCCTGACAAGCCGTCTTTCCTCATACTGACTAACGGCGGCTATATCAAACGTACGAGTCCCCAGGAATACCGCGGGCAGAAACGCGGCGGGAAAGGGATATCCGTAATGACAATGAAAGAAGAAGACGTTATTGATACTCTTATCGCGGGAAACACCCATGACGACCTCTTATTCTTCACGAACACCGGCAAAGTATATAAGACAAAAGCATACGAGATCCCTGAAGGAAAACGCACGAATAAAGGAAAATCTATCGTGAATTTCTTAACGCTTGCCCCACATGAACATATCACGTCCATGCTTACTATACCGAAAACGAAAAAAGAGCAATCTCTTTCATTTATCATGGTCACGGAAAACGGTATAATAAAGAAAGTGGAAGCCGAGCACTTTGATGACGTGCGGCGATCGGGAATTATCGCGCTAAAACTCAAAAAGAATGATACGCTCCGCTGGGTGCGCCTTGCGGAAAAAAACGACCACATTATCCTTACTACAAAGAAGGGTCTTGCTATCCGATTCCAGGAGCGCGATGCCCGCGCAATGGGGCGAACCGCGGCTGGTGTGCGCGCCCTAAGACTCAAGAAAGACGACCGTCTGGTAGGCGCCGATGTGGTCAGGCAGGGAGAAAAGCAAGCATGGCTCCTGGTGATCAGCGAAAAAGGATACGGCAAAAAAACTCGCCTGAAGGAATACCGAACCCAAAAAAGAGGCGGATCAGGAATTAAAACGATTAATGTAACAGCAAAAACAGGCGCCTTAATGGATGCGCGCGTCATCAATGAAGAAAATCTGGAAATGGTTTCGCTCTCGCGCAAAGGGCAGATCATCCGTATCGCGCAGAACCAAGTACCGGAATTGGGACGTTCCACCCAAGGAGTGCGCCTCATGAAGCTTGCTGACGGCGATTCAATCGCATCAATCACATTATTATAACGTATGCCTTTTCTTAATCCTGACGACATTGTCCGCGAAGCGCAGATACGCGAGGGAATGAAAGTCGCTGACTTTGGAAGCGGCGCGGGATTTCGAGTTATTCCTCTCGCGCGCGCCGTAGGCCGTGAAGGAAAAGTATATGCAATTGATATCCAGAAAGAAATGCTCGAGGTGGTGCATGCAAAAATAAAAGACGCGAATCTTTTGCATGCAGAAACGATCCAGGGGGATCTTGAAAAACCAAACGGTTCGCATCTCAAAAACGACCTTCTTGACCACATAGTGATCGCCAATATTTTGTTCCAGGTCGCAGATAAAAGTGCGGTCGCGCGCGAAGCGTTTCGGGTATTAAAGCCAAAAGGAACAACATCTGTCATTGAATGGGAAAAGATGAAAGGGCCGCTGGGACCTCCTATTGAACATCTGGCAGACAAAACAGCAGTAAAGGACATCTTCAGCAGCGCCGGATTTACATGGGAGAAAGAATTCTATGCTGGAGAGCATCACTACGGATTACTTTTTCGAAAACCATGAAAGACCTGTCAATTCTTCATTTCGTTATTATCTTTATTTTTATTGCGGCGATCGTTATCGCGTTTTTGATTTTTTCGGGCGTCCTGCCCGGCCTCCGCGATAACAGTTTCCGTAATCTAAACTCCCCTATTCTTTTCTGGGGAACACTTCCGGAACAGGTTATACGCCCCATTATTGATGACTTCCAGGACGAACAGAGCAATAACATCCTTGTAGAATACACCCAGTTTGATGAAGACACATATCTCAAAACGATACTGAACGCGCTTGCAGAGGGGAATGGGCCCGATGTTTGGATTCTTCCCCAGCAAAAATTTATAGAGCATAGCACAAAAATTCTTTTCCTTGGTCCGAAATCCTTTCCGGAACGGCTTTTTCGCGAACAATTTTTTGACGGAGCAGATATCTTTTTATGGCCTCCGGGACGAATTGCCGCAGTTCCTTTCTATACCGACCAATTGGTATTATTCTGGAGCCGCGAACATTTCCGCTCGGCAGGAATCGCTGCCCCTCCAAAAAACTGGAGCGGATTCCTTGACGCAAGCATGCGCCTGACAAAAAAAGATTCCGCACAGACGATCATTCAGGCGGGCGCCGCTCTTGGTAATTTTGCCAACAACAATAATGCAAAAGATGTCGTTACGCTTTTCATGCTCCAATCAAAAAGTCCAATAACTTATATCTCTACCACGGGAAGCGGTGAGAATCTGCGGGCAAACCTTAGAAGCGCGCTCGGCGATTCCGCCTATGCCGACACCTTCACAACCATCTCCTCCAGCATTCGTTTTTTTGATCAATTTGCCGATCCGCGGAAAACGTCCTATTCCTGGCCTCGCAGCATGGGGGGAGCGCAGGAC
>JACQLG010000014.1 GCA_016204155.1 Candidatus Niyogiibacteriota bacterium
ATTCGCTGTATCATAAAGCCGGGCATCACCGGCTGGGCGCAGATAAAACAGAACTATTCGTACGGCAATCTAAGCCCGCAGTCAGTGGAAGATACGCGGACGCGCCTCGCCTACGACCTCTACTACATCAAAAACCGTTCGTTCTCGCTGGATGTCGTGATTGCGTTACGGACGATACAGACGCTCTTGTCGCGAGTGGGGAGTTAAAACGAGAAAATAGAAAGTAGTAAGTAGGAGAAAGGTTTTGAGGATAATGAGAGAGTCTAACTTTGTAATTTTATGTTTGAACAAGGGCTCTTTACGCTAGTCATATTCGGGTCTTCTTTCGGGTTAGTTTTTTCGCTCGTGCTTTTATACGTGTCTCTTGCGAGGAAAACAGAAGTCTCGGAAAAATTTTTTAAATTACTTGATAAAAAATTTGATTTGGAAATAGTAAATGACAGGTCAGATGTCATTATACTTGCCGAATCGTTTACGCGTGGAACACTTACTAGTTATTCTCTCACTTCGTTATTTGAGGATTATCTAGAATATTTAGTTAAAAATTCAGAAAACGGTATCGATGGAAGTCAAGCAAAAGAACGCTACCTCAAGGTCAAGCAAATGCTTGACAAAGAGAATGAGGAAAAGCCATTTGCCAATGTGCCAGACGAAGAACGCAGATTATTGTTATCTTTAAAAAACTCAATTAAGAATAATGACGTAGAATCAACCAACGGAGCATTGGATGATTTGAAATTACTTATTGCGACACGTGCTAAAGCACACATATTTAATAAAAAGATAAATATTTGGTCAATCCCGTTGGCCATTTTTGGTTTAGTGGCGTCGCTTTACTTTGGTTTTGTTGGTATGAAAAACACTGTAGATTACGATAGGATTCAGGAAATCATCGGTAATACCTTAAATAAAGATTCAGCGAACGATGATTGATTGATATACTTTCGAAACGATTGTTTCTCTGAAATTACCGAATCTTTTTAGTGGTTATATTCACCGTATTATTTCATTCTCTATAATCATGCGCACAATCTTTTTAACTGGCATAGCAGAGGCGGGTATCTTGATAGTAAATCCTTGAAACGACATGAAAAAGACGGACTTTACAAAAAAATTTGTAAATAAAATCATTTGTGGCAACGCTGTTGATGTAATGAAGAAAATACCTGACGGGGCGGTTGGTTTGATTGTTACTTCGCCGCCGTATAACCTTAAAAATTCAACGGGTAACGGCATGAAAGATGGTCGGGGCGGGAAATGGGCCAACGCCGCGCTTCAAAAGGGTTATTCGCACCACGACGATTGCATGCCCCACGATAAATATGTGAAGTGGCAGAGAGAATGTCTCTCTGAAATGATGCGGATTATCCCCGAAGATGGTGCAATTTTTTACAATCACAAGTGGCGTGTACAGGGCGGGTTGTTGCAAGACCGCCAAGATATTGTAAACGGGTTCCCAGTTCGTCAGATTATCATTTGGAAGCGAAAAGGTGGCCTCAACTTCAACGCTGGATACTTCTTGCCAACATACGAGGTCGTTTATCTTATTGCAAAACAAAAATTCAAACTTGCGGTAAAAGCGAACGCGCACGGGGATGTATGGGAGTTTACGCAAGAAATGAACAACGAGCATCCAGCCGCTTTTCCGGTGAAATTGATTGACCGGATTATTTCAGCCACGGACGCTAAAATTGTCCTGGACCCATTTATGGGTTCTGGCACGACGGCAGTTTCTGCGATAAACTTCACCCGTAATTATATCGGAATTGATATTTCGCCGGAGTACTGCGAAATGGCGCGAAAGAGGATAAAACAGCATCAGTCCCAATCTAAACTTTGGTAATGCTATGACTAAAAAACCTATTCTTTATACAAAATCTGCCCTTATCGCGAAACTCAAAGAAATTTCGGCAATGGGCTTTGTTCCGAACACACGGCGAGGCAACGCGGGCGGTATCGGTAACACGCTTGAGGATTTACTAGGAATCAAAGAAAACAATTTGCCGATACCGAATGCGGCGGAATGGGAATTGAAAACGCAACGTCTCAACTCAACCTCGCTCACAACGCTTTTCCACACTGAACCATCGCCGCGTGCCGTTCGTTTTGTGCCACAGATGTTTTTGCCGCTTTATGGCTGGCCCCATGAGGAAGCAGGCGAGAAATACCCGGAAAATGAAATGAGTTTTCGGCAGACGATTCACGGACAATCGCGAAGTGACCGCGGGTTCAAAGTCGTGATTGACCGCAAAGAACAAAAAATTTTGATTTCATTTGATGCCGGGAGCGTTGATGCGCGACACAAAGGGTGGCTTGAATCAGTTAAAAAGCGCATTGGGCTTAGCGAGCTTAACCCACAGCCGTACTGGGGTTTTGACGACTTGGAACACAAAGCAGGAACAAAATTACTAAATGCTTTTTATGTTCAAGCCGAAGTAAAAATTGTACGCAAGAAAGAATATTACCATTACACAAAAGTGATGATGTTGCAGAAATTCAATTTTGAAGGATTTTTGAAAGCGTTAGAAGAAGGAAAAGTTCTTGTGGATTTTGATGCTCGCACCGGGCACAATCATGGTACAAAATTCCGCATGAGGCAGGATTGTTTGCCGATGTTACATGAGAAGCAAACTATAATTTTATGAAACTCATAAAAAAATTAATATGGAAGTTCCGCTCCCACCTTTTTGTGCAAAACTTATTTTAAGAGCCATTCCGTATGCATTGTCTCACCGCGTTTTAGTCATGTGCCGCGGCTACAGCGAGGACATAGAAAACTTTACTGAGCTCGTTTGGGAAGATGATAAAGATTTGGACTTTCATGACAAAGAAACCTATCCTGAATTTCAGTTATGGTTACGTTGATAGAAAATTTTTCTATTTTTATTCTATTTTCTA
>JACQLG010000003.1 GCA_016204155.1 Candidatus Niyogiibacteriota bacterium
ATACTATCTGTCGCATTACTTTCTTTTATTGGTTTTGCCTTTCCTGTCTTTGCCCAAGAAGTTGCAACCTCAACCCCAGAAGACACTGCGAATAATACTGCGACATCTACCTTGCAAGAAGAAATTGTTGCAGATACGACCCAAGCACAACAAGAGCCAACGCTGGAAGAACCAACCGCAACAACTACTCCAGAGACAGAAAACCCCGCCATTTCTGGCGAGGCTTCTGACGAGTCTCAAGATAATCCGATTAGCCTTGAATTGGTACCTACCGACAGTATATCAAACGATCAGGAAGAGAGTCAGATAGACAATCAACAATCAACAGCGCCTCCATCTCCTCCACAACCTCAAGTCCAACCAGTTGTCCCTTTTATCTCTGAAGGAGGACGCGCATTTGACCCCGCAACTGCTCCCAGCATAGTAAAGATCCACGTAGTCATACCTGACGGAAATCCGCCGTCATTCCCGGTATATGTAACATTCGTAGGAGTAGGAAGAAAAAATTTTGGAGGGAAAATAGACGCAAACGGCGATCTTTCTGTTATTATGCCAACAGGCCGCTACTATACTGAACTAACAGTCATAAGCACGGAATATGTGCAGGGAGAAGACGGACCATCATTCTTCCTTGAAGCAAACGAAGAAAGAGATGTTGGAGTTATTAAGGTAATTCCCAAATCAGAACAAACTTCGCAATCGCTTGAAGACGCAACGCTTGAAGCCAACATCTTGAAAGAAGCGGAAAGCGCGAAAGGAGTAGGGAAGATTCTTCTTCTTATTGTAAAACTGCTTATTAAAATTCTTGAGGAGATTCGATCAATCAGCGCGCGAATATAGACGATAACTCAAAATTTTGTTATGCGCCAAGAAAAAATCCAAAAATCAAACATACGCCAAATAAAAACGCGGATTACAAAAATGCAGCTATTCGCGATAAGTATTCTAGTGCTTGGCATTGCTTTTTTTGCATACAGGTATGTTTCTCGTAGTATGATGCAAACAGTATATATATCACATGATACTCCTCGAAACGTTCATCCTTCTTCAAGTGCCGCAAAAAACAATAGTTCGCTTGCCGCATCTGTTGATATCGTGCAAGCAAACCTTGACCCTGAAGTGTATTTTGCGCCGGGGACGATATATCCGCGAGGCCTTAATCTCATTTTTTTTGCTGATGGGTATCTTTCATGGAACGAATTCAGCAAGGATATTCAAACGCTTATGAGGCAGCTGCAACGGACAGAGCCATGGAAGTCGTACTCTCGTTACAATATTTACAGCATTCTGCCAAAAGAAATTGATATTTGCGGAGTAAAAGTAAAAGACGAGCGAAAGCCAGTGCTTCGGTGTAGTCCTGAAAAAATAAACTCCTATTTGAATAAACTGCAGATGGATCATTTTAAAGTTATTGTACTCTCCCGCCGTGATTTCCAGTCATGGGCAAATATCTCGCGGCTGGCTGACAGCGGAATTTTCTTCAGTATCCCAGAGACGCCAGTAGATGACACTGGCGAAGGAATTATTGGCACTTTCTTTCTGCATATGGTGGGACATGCATTCGGATTAAAAGACGAGGAGATATTTGTTATTGCAAAAGCTCATTCTGCGGCTCACGAACCAGACGGTCCGAATTGCGCGCCTGATAAAGATACTGCAGAGAAATGGTGGGGTGATCTTGCTCTAGGAGATCCACGAGTCGGATATTTTGAGGGATGCGCTGCAAACGGAACATATATCAGGCCAACAAAGGGTTCTATTATGAACCTTGGGGACCTTTCGGAATTTGTTCCGGACTACGGGCCTGTATCAGGCCGCTATCTGCGAAAAATGCTCACGTACTGCTTTTCAAAAGAAGTTTATTCAATAGATGACGATCCTGATTTTTTTGAATTGTATCCGGAGCTAAAAGAATGCCTAGAATGATGGGCTTGTGCAAGTCCCGAGCTTGCACATTCTAAAAAATATTATGTTAAATTCTAACATGATTGACAACTTGTTGACAACTTTGATTTTTTAAAATAGTATAAAGTTGTCAGGTATGAATATTGAATCCTTGATTATAAAGCGTCTTCGGTTCAAAAAACGCCTTACGGTAGCCGATATTGTCAAAGAGACGGGTTTTTCGCGCGCCTACATCCACACATTTTTTCAAAAATTGCGCGACAGAGGCACACTCGTTTTAGTCGGCAAAGCAAACAACGCCCATTATATACAAGCGGGGAAGCGCAACGCGCATGTACCTACATCTCTCTACGCCATACGAAGAATACTCATAAATAAAAATCTGTCCGAAGATGACGTATTGCAGGACATTAAAAAAGCAACGGATATTTTTCTTCGCGCGCCAAAACATATCGCGGATATCACGGCATACGCGTTTACTGAAATGCTGAACAATGCCATTGAGCATTCCCGATCAAAAAAAATAGAAATACGATTTTCCCGCGGCGTATCCGCGATACGATTTGATGTCATTGATTGGGGAGTGGGCATTTTTAGCAATATTATGAAAAAAAAGAAATTAAAGAACGAATTGGAAGCGATCCAAGATTTAACAAAAGGAAAACAAACGACAGCGCCTAAAGCACACACGGGGGAGGGCATATTCTTTACGTCAAAAGCAGGAGATACATTGACTATCCGCGGCTCCTCAAAAAAACTTATATTTAATACGGTTCTTGATGATGTGTTTATCAAAGACGCAAAACATATTCGCGGTACGCGAGTATCGTTTATGATTGGGCTTCGTTCAAAGAAAAACCTCAATACAATTTTTCGGGCGTATTCAGGGAGCGCATTTACGTTCAGCAAGACGAAGGTTACTATTAAGCTTTTTAAAATAGGCACTGAATATATTTCCCGTTCTCAAGCAAGACGGGTTATGAGCGGCCTAGACAAATTCAGAACCGTGGTTCTGGACTTTAAGGGAGTAGATACTGTGGGTCAGGCCTTTACTGATGAAATATTTCGTGTTTGGAAACACGCCCATCCTCATAAAAAGATAGAATACGCCCATGCAAATGAAAATGTTGCTTTTATGATTAAACGTTCGGCGGTTTCTTTATCCTAAATCACAACTATTGTGTAAAGTCGGGTTTCGCACAGTAATGTTCAAAACCCGACCTAGCACATTCTAAAAAATCATTATTTTTAAAGATGATTTTAAATTATGTAAAACCCGGTCTTGCACAATTTTGAAGCATATTATAAAATAATAATAATATGCCTTATCGCAGTGAAATTATTGCTCCATTTGAGCATTACCATATTTTTAACCGCAGCGTTCGGAAGGAAGATATTTTCCTTGAAGAAAAGGACTATCTTCGGATGTTATTTTTAATGTTACATCTTCAAGCGCCTATTCCTTTTAGAAATATCAGACGTTTTTTAGATAGGTATCGCGAAAAAGGACACTTCCTTACTAAAAATGAGATAGCAGCAATAATACAAGATCGGGGAATAGATCTTTGTGCTTTTGCTATTATGCCGAATCATTTTCATCTACTTGTTCATGAATTGAAAGAAAGGGGGATTTCATCTTATCTTAAGAGGATAGAGGGAGCATACGCAATGTATTTTAACAAGAAATATAAAAAATCCGGATATCTATTCCAAGGACGATTCCAATCGGTGCATATTGCAAGTAATCGCCAGCTAGCTTATCTTTCAGCGTATATTCATCTTAATTCGCGTGAACTGCCTGATTGGAAAAATAAGGAAGACGCATATCCATGGTCAAGTTATCAAGACGTAATATCTAAAAATAGATGGGGTTTGTTGTTACGGCCGGATGTTTATTTTTCACAATTTGGGGATAAAAATGATTACCGAATTTTTGTAAAGACAAGCGGCGCAAAAGAGAAAAAACATAATGAGGATTTCATTGAATAAATGTGCTAGGTCGGGTTTTGAACATTTTATTGATTAAAAGTTAGAGGTACAATAGAAGCATATGAAGGAAAAAGAGCAGGCGAATAAGACGATCGCGGAGATTTTGCGCGAGATAGGGGAACTCCTTGAATTAAAAGGGACCGCTTTTAAGCCGAAAGCATATCGGAAAGCGGCCGATGCAATTGAAAAGTTTGGAGAGGATATTGCCGAACTTTATGCTAAAGAAGGCAAAAAAGGCATACAGAAAATATCGGGGGTAGGGAAGAGCATTGCAGCAAAAATAGAAGAATACCTCGCAAAACACGAAATACGCCATCACAAAGAACTCAAAGATGAAACCGCCATCCGCCAAATCGTTACTCATTTTTTTAAGTCAAAAGGATTATCCTTGCAAGAGCTCAAACAAGACGCCCGGAAAAAAACAATCGTCTATTCGCGTTTCGTAAAGCCCGCAAAAAATCTTCTGGAGCTCGCTGGTTCTGTTGAAAAGGCGAAAGAGGCGATTGATAAGGTCGCCGCATGGGCAAATTCTCGCGGATTAGATTACGCCATTGAAACCGTATTTAAAAAATGGCTGGAACTAGATAGATTAAAGCCAAAGGAGATAGTTAAAAAACCTTTTTATGATAATCATCCAATGATTTGGTCGCAGGCAAAACAGCGCTGGTACGTAATCAGCGAAGCGGGCGAGTGGCTTGAATTCGCGGGAGACGAAAAAGATATTGAGTGGAGAATTGTTAAGTAATTAAGGAAGTCCGGCTCCGCTAAAAAGAATCGGACCTCGGGGAGTATCATCTATGAGCCATTTTTTTTGTTCTATTTCTTTACGGATAGCGTCGGCTTTTTGCCAGTCTGTTTTCTTACGGTACTCTTCGCGTTCGCGCAAGAGTTTTTTTATTTCCCGAGGAGGATTCGGCTTTTTTATGCTTTTTAAGCGAAGTCCCAGGATTGTATCTGCCCATATAAAATCGGCGAGCGAGAGCGTTTCAAAATGCTTCCAAAATACCGCAAGCGCTCCGGGAGTATCGATATCGTCTGCAAGCGTATGACCGAACGCATTTCGGAATCCCCGATTATCATTCTTTTTCGGTAATTGATGAAGTTTTTGGATATGCTGGTTGATCCGCGCGCGTGCGCTTCGCGCGGCCTCAAGCGCTTCAAAAGAGAACAAAAGAGGGGAGCGATAATGCGTACCTAATACGAAATAGCGGTAATCAAGGGGACTAAATCCTTTTTTCTGCAGTTCTTCAATCGTAAGCAGATTTCCTTCTGATTTTCCCATTCGTTTTCCGTCCGCTTGCAAGAAATTTCCATGCATCCAATAATGCGCGAATTGTTTTCCGGTCGCGGCTTCTGACTGCGCGATTTCATTTGTGTGGTGTACGGGGATATGATCTATGCCGCCCGCATGGATATCAAATGTTTCTCCAAGATATTTCATACTCATTGCGGAGCATTCAATATGCCATCCCGGGAACCCCATGCCCCATGGCGAAGACCATTCCATTTGCCTTTTTGAATCTTTTGGAGAAAATTTCCATAACGCGAAATCCTGTTCATTTCTCTTTTCTTTTGTTTGTATGCGGCCGCTTTTCTGAAATTTTTGCGGCCGCGTTTTCCAAAGCGCGCCGTATGCTTTGAATTTCTTCGTGGCAAAATAAATACCGTCGGGAATTTTGTATGTAAATCCCTTTTCTTCTAGTTTTTGTATCAAATCTATCTGCTCTTGAATATGTTCGGTTGCCCGCGGAAACGTATCGGGGAAAAGTATATTTAGTTTTTTGAGATCTTTCTTAAATTCATCCTCATAGAAACGCGCAATCTCTTGTGCGCTCTTCTTTTGACGTTCTGCTTCCTTCTCAACTTTATCCTCTCCGGTATCTTCGTCAGAAGTGAGATGTCCGACATCCGTAATATTCATTATATGAGTAACGTTATATCCGAAAAACTCAAGGGTGCGTTTTAAGAGATCCTCAAAAATATACGTACGAAGATTTCCGATATGGGCATATTGGTATACGGTTGGCCCGCATGCGTAATAGCCAACTTTTTTCCCCTTCCTTGGCCTGAATTTTTCTTTTTTGTGGGTAAGAGTATTATAGAGTATTAGTTCTTGCATTACAGACAGTATGGCTCTTTTTGGATTATTTTTCCACAGGTTGACCCTGTCCGCCCTTTTTGGGATACTGGGTCTATGAACACGCGCAATAAAATATTGACTATTGCGGCAGGAGCGATTGTTATAGTCGCTGTTTTTAGTATTGGCGTTTATGCAGGCACCCAAAGGCGTCCTGCCGCGGATTCAATAACTGACGTTGAGAATAAGGAGTTGGGGAATGCAGACCTGATAGATTTTTCTATTTTCTGGACAACATGGAAAACGATTAAAGAAAAATATGTAGCGCCCGGAGAAATCGATTCGCAAGATTTAGTCTGGGGCGCTATTAAAGGAATGGTTCATGCCGTAGGCGACCCCTATACCGTCTTCCTGCCTCCAAAGGAAAATGAACTATTCCAAAGTTCTGTCAGGGGTGATTTTGAAGGAGTAGGAATGGAAATAGGGATGCGAAACGACGTACTTACTGTTATAGCGCCGCTTGCAGGCACGCCTGCTTTTCGCGCGGGAATAAAAGCGGGAGATCAGATAATCAAGATTGGCGAAGAAACATCGGCTGGCATTTCGCTTGATGAAGCGGTTTCGCGCATCCGAGGCCCGAAAGGAACGGAAGTTATATTGACCATCATCCGCAAAGGCGAAGAAGAACCGCTCACTATTTCAGTTATACGCGACCGGATAGAGATACCCGTGATAGAAACAGACGCGCGCGAAATAATAAGCGAAGAGGAAAAAAACGGGGATAAGACCGCTTCCACAGTAGGAGATGATATTCAGATCATTCGTCTTTTCAGTTTTTCAGAAAAATCAACGTCGGCATTCCGGGACGCGGTGCGCGATTTTGCGCTTTCAGGCAGACAAAAAATTATCCTGGACCTGCGGAATAATCCGGGCGGTTTTCTGGAAGCGGCAGTTGATATCTCAAGCTGGTTTTTGCCCTCGGGAGACGTGGTCGTGCGGGAAAGTTTTGGAGAAAACAAAGAAGAAAAAATTTATCGTTCCCGCGGATATGAAACGCTTGAAAACAAACCTGTAGTCGTACTTATCAATGAAGGGTCCGCATCCGCATCCGAGATCGTCGCAGGGGCGCTGCAAGACCACGATACTGCAACCCTCATAGGAACAAAAACATTTGGAAAGGGGTCGGTGCAGGAGTTGGTAAATATCAAGCAGGACAGCGCCTTGAAAGTGACAATAGCGCGGTGGCTCACGCCCGACGGTCATTCCATTTCGGAGAACGGCTTAGAACCAGATATCACGGCGGAACTTGAAGGCGATGACACTATTGATGAGCAGCTTGAAAAAGCAATAGAATTTTTAAATAATAGATA
>JACQLG010000013.1 GCA_016204155.1 Candidatus Niyogiibacteriota bacterium
ACTCAGGACTGATTTTTAATATAATCAAAAATCAACAAAACTCGCAGATGTTATCTTTTTTCTCTTTGTGCTCGCCTTTAGAAATATCGCCGCAGCATTGCTTACAGCAAAATTCCGTACCTTCAAGAATAAATATTCCTTCTGTTCTCTTTTTTTTCTTTCCGCATTTACGGCATGTAAATATCTCCTCCGACATTTTATTTTTTGAAAATAGATTTTTGAATGCGCTCATAGAACATTTCACTATTAACTCATAATCGTATTTCTAGTATATCATATGTTATCGATATACGAAATTCTGCGTAATAAGAAAGTAATCGTTCGCCTCAACAACGCCGATTCCACCTGCGATATATGACCCGTCAAGGATATTCGCCCTGTGTCCAGGCGAACCCATCCATCCCTGTACGATCCTTTGCGCTATTTCTTCCTCGGTAAACCAGGCTCGGTTCACCCACTGCACTCTTTGAGCGTTTCGCGACGCATCAAGCGACCGGGCAAAAACACGTTCATAGAAAGCGGTGCGTTCTTCTTTCGTCCCTTCTCCCGGCTCAAACATCTCTACGGAAACGCACTGAGGAGGATTTTCTCCTTTCGTAAATTGATATACAAGATCTTTGCTTGCAGGAAGAATGCCTATGTTTTCGGCCGCTTTGCGATATGAAATATTTTGATGCTCCAGGCGGTCTTTTAATGTAAAGCCGAATGTAAATCCTTCATGACGGATCAGCGGATAGTGGCAATATTTTGCCGGATCGGTAAGTTCCGCATTGTCCCGCGCTTGGTCGGCGCTATGCAAAAAAGTGACCTGCGCTAACGCCCAATCCCATTGAAGAGGCCCCAAATCCATTGCCGCGCGTTCCGCGTTCACAAGTTCATGGATTCGCTCAACCAAAGCGCTGACGTTATATTCCGGCTTCGGAAGAAGCGTGAAAGAAGACGAGGACGCCGTGCTTACTGATTCAGAAACAATGCCGGAAGATTCGGGTGGCTCGCGTTCAGGCGTTAATGCGGAAGCGGCTGGCGCTGAAGCGTCCGGCACTATGGGCGCCTTATACAAGCTTAACAAAAAATTAAGCTGGGAGCGCGTCTGCGGACCGACAATGCCAAATTGATCAATATTATATTTTTTCTGGAACCGTTTTACCGCCTGCTCCGTCAATGTCCCAAAATACCCGCTTACGACTCTCTCCGGATATATATCAGGAAAAAGCGCCAAAAAATTTTGCAAATTCGTTACATCCCTCCCCTTTGTCCCGCGAAATAAAAATGCCTCAAACCGGTCGATATCAGCAACATCTTCCAATCGGATAAAAGATTCGCGCTCTTCAATCGTTAAGAATTCGTGTTTCAACTTTTCTATCTGTTCTTGAAGAGAGGCAACCTGTTTTTGTAAAAAATCAATAAATGACGCGAGATCAAGCGACTGGGCTCCTACGCTCACAGGCAAAAAACCGGCAATAAGTATGCCGGCTATCAACAATACTGCCTTTTTCCTCATGCCCCATCCTGAACACATGGCAATTATTCTTTCTTTTTATATTGCAGCAAAACCAATCCCAATATAAAAAGTACGAGTGTCGTAAATGCTGATACCATGCAGTACAGGCAAAGCGCCTTTATCACGAACAGCTGCAACGCCACCAGGAAAAGAGAGACAGCAAATCCGCCCCAGGTAAAAACGATTGCCGCCCGCATTGGAAAACGCCGTCCTGTATCAAGGGCCGCAATGCTTAACAAAAAAATAACGAGGTAATAGACGGCCCCGATAAGAGATATTGGGATAGAGCCGAGCATCGCATATTTGCTGGTCGTGACCTGCTCGCAACCCTCAAGAATCGAGCACGGAGGCGTTGAATTTAAAAAATGAAGTACTGTTAAATATGCCGCGTCGACAAACCCGATCAGCGCTACAAGCAGGAAGAGAACAAGAAGACCCCTAGGAGGAAGTTCCGAGGGCTTGCCCGCCGTAGTTTTAACGAAGGAGGGATTGTTCGATAATTGATTTAAATTCTTCATAATTTGAAGGATTATTGATATAGGAACCGTTTATAAAAAACGATGGCGTCGCATTTACGCCTGCGCTAATTCCATTTGAATAGTCATCTTCCACTGCCAGATTGACCGCATCACTTTCAAAATCCGATTCAAACCGACTCATATCAACTCCGATTTCTCCGGCATACGCGATAAAAAGATCTCTAGGATTCCGCTTCTTCGCCCAATCGTCCTGCCGTTCATATAATATGTCATGCATTTCCCAGAATTTACCCTGCAATCCTGCCGCCTCGCTCGCGCGCGCGGCGTCTTGGGCGTTTTTGTGGATGCTCCGAAGCGGAAAATGCCGGTAGGCGAATACAACATTTTCGCCTGCGAACTCCTCACTCAAAGCTTTCACCACAGGAAAATAAGAGCGGCATGCAGGACATTGAAAATCGCCGTATTCAGTGACCACGACTCGCGCAGTCTCGGCTCCTTTTATCCACTCGCCTTTCTGGATTCCTATAACAGAAGAAGGGGCATCTCTAGAGCTAGCGGGACGATTTGAAACACCAACAACAATACCGTAAACAAGAATGCCAAGTCCCACAACAACAGCGCCCCAAATAAGTAGCCTTTTTACGCCCCGGCTACGCTTTGAACGTTCCTGATCGCTTCTACGCTCCTGCCTGCGCAGTTCCCGGCGCTCTTTTTTTGTTAAATGAATATCTGGTTGGAATTCCTGATTTTCTTCATTCATACTACGTATCTTTTATAGTAATAGTATGTATTATACCGCAAAAATAAGAAAATAAAAAAGCATAATTCGCTCGAGATCTTCGCTTCGCTTCGAACTGCCGGGCAGGGATTCGGACCCCGATTTCCGCGTTCAGAGCGCGGCGTGACTACCATTGCACCACCCGGCAATAGATCAATAATGTCTAAATTTTAAGAATTTTGCAACTCTCAACACATCTGCCTTTTTCGATACTTGCACCTTATACTTACTTTTATGTGAGCTGAATCCTAACAACTGCAAAGATTTATAAACA
>JACQLG010000012.1 GCA_016204155.1 Candidatus Niyogiibacteriota bacterium
ACACAATACTGCCAGAGCTCTTTTTATTTACTTGGATCATAGTAGGCCTTCTACCCGTGATTTTTTCCAATGAAGGAATCCCTCACGCACTTCGCGCGCTCCTCGTCATCCCTCCCGTGATGATCATGGCGGCCCTCGGTCTTTCATGGATTATGCGCGCAATTTCAAGATGGCTCGCACAAAAAGAAAAAGCATATCCGCTGAAACAAAAACAACTCAAACGGATACGCGCGGAACTCACGCTCCTATTATTACTATTCTTTGCGGCAGGGGCGCTGCAGGCCTATTTCCAATACTTTATCCGTTGGGGCAATGACATTCAAACGTTTTACGCATTCAGCGGCAATTATGTAAGCCTGGGCGCATTCATTGAAGCCCAGCCGCGCGATCTAGAAAAATATATTATAATAAACGCTGGAGGCACAGAAGTGCCGGTACCTGGTAGCGCACTAACTCTCCCTATGCCTTCCCAAACAGTCATGTTCATCACGAATACCTGGCATAACGCGCTTGCCAAAGAAAAGAATATCTCTTATATACTCCCGAAAGATATTACAACGATCAACTGCGCCGATCACTGCATGATTACAATGCTTGAGCCCGACCACGAACTTCGCAAAGCACTTATGGCGGTCATTGGCGGGCTCAGCCCCGAAGCGCAGGCAGACACGATTATTCTTAAAAAATAATATGATGAACAAACGGCTTGGAAATAGAATCGCGGCTTGCTTGCTCATTTTCATGGGCATGCTGATGTTTTTTTCGGCGCTCGATGAAAGCGCAATCATGGATGAGCTTGCGCATATCCCAGCAGCATACTCCTACGTATCCCAAAGTGATTTCCGCCTGAATCCCGAACATCCACCGCTTCTAAAAGATTTGACAGGTATTCCCCTCCTATTTTTGAATCTCAATTTCCCTCTGGATGTTCCCGCATGGATCACCGACGTAAACGGCCAATGGACAATGGGTTCTTTGTTTTTATACGAGTCAGGCAATGATCCCGACCAGATACTTTTCTGGGCGCGTATCCCCGTAATGCTTCTCGCGCTGCTTTTCGGATGGCTGATGTTTCAGTGGGTGCGAAGATTATACGGCGAGAAGGTCGCGCTTTTCTCTCTTTTCTTTTTTACAACATCACCAACGATCATTGCGCATTCCCGATACGTCACGACCGATGTTGCGGCCGCGTTCGCATTTTTCATCGGCATTGCAGGGTTTTTGTATTGGCTTGCGCATCCTTCCAAAAAAACATTTCTTCTTGCGGGGATTGTATTCGGCATTGCCCAGCTCCTTAAATTTTCTCTTATTCTTTTAATTCCGCTCTATGGTATTATCGGCGCACTATGGATATTTTTATTTCATCTTGAACATCTCCGCGCATTGCCCTCATTCGGCAAAAAATGCGCGCATCTTCTTGTCCATGAATTAAAGTTTTTAGGCAATCTTCTCATCATCGGCGTTATCGGGCTTATTGTCATCTATACAGTCTACGCGTTCCATGTTTGGAATTACCCTGCCGATCTGCAAATACGCGATATGAAGTACAATCTGGAATCGGTCCGATTCCGGCCCGTAGCGGATGCCCTCATAGCGCTTTCTGACATTGCGCTTCTCCGCCCTCTTACGCAATACGCGCACGGCCTCATGATGGTTATTAATCGGGGAACGCACGGCAACACCACCTATTTTCTGGGCGAAGTAACGAACAATGGCTGGTTTTCTTATTTTCCGATTGCATATCTTTTAAAAGAACACCTCGCGTTCCACCTTCTTACGCTCTTCGCGTTCTTCCTATTTTTGCGCGCGATACTGCAGGCGCATGAAAAATCACTTGGATCGCTTTTGGAATGGATGCGCGATAATTTCGCGCTTACCGCAAGCGTTATCTTTATTGTTATTTATTGGACAAGTTCAATACTAAGCCCCTTAAACATAGGTGTACGGCATGTTTTGCCCACATTTCCCTTTATCTATCTCATCGTGTCGCGTGAAATCGTCCGATGGGTTCATCAAACACCGTTCACCGATCCTCAAACTTTCAAAGAATGGTTCGTATCGCTCTATCATATTTTTATAAAACGCATTCCGCGCTACCTTATCATTTTTGTTTTATTGCTTTGGATGGCTGGCGCAACGCTTTTCATATTTCCCCATTATCTTTCCTATTACAATGAATTAGCGGGTGGTGCGCCGAACGGATACAAATTTATCACTGATTCAAATTATGACTGGGGGCAGGATTTGCGGCGGCTTGCTGATTTTGTAGAGAAAAATAATATCCAGAATATAAAACTGAATTATTTCGGCGGCGGATCGCCGCGCTATTACTTGGGGGGCGCATACGAAGAATGGAGCTCGGCGAAAGGAGAACCGCCTACAGGCTGGTTTGCATTATCGGCAACGCTCCGGCAAGGCGCATGGGGGACGCCCGTACGTGAATGGAAAATAAAGCCGGAAGACAGTTATGACTGGCTCCGGGATGAAGAACCTGTCGCGCGCGCGGGATATTCTATATTTATTTATAACCTTGACGAGCAGTAAAGAATATGCTAAGTTTGAAAAGTTAATATAAGCCCTTTAAAAATAAGGGAAATAGGAGGCATCAGAAATGCCAGATAAAAAGGAAGTAAGGTATGTTGTAAGATTTCATGAAACTGGTTGGAGTGTTGGTTTAGAATATAAAAACAAGCACAATATTGATGAGGAATATGTCATCAAGAAGAATTTTCGATCGTTTGAGGAAGCATATGCATACGCGGATGGACACGGTGATAGACTTTTTGGTCATTCCCCTGTCATTAGAATTACTGTCAAATATAGCTATATTAACACTCCTAGAGCTAATAAACGCCGAAAGGAAGGTCGGAGAGATGCAGACACATCCTTGGAAGAATTTAGAGAACTACTAGCTAAATTTTAAGAAGAACGACTGCTCCGAAAATGGTATGGAATGGCATAAAATCAGATACATTGCTGTGAGCAGAAAGAAAAAATGTATTTCAGCCGAGAAACGCTAAAAACAATTCTCG
>JACQLG010000018.1 GCA_016204155.1 Candidatus Niyogiibacteriota bacterium
CGCTCGAATAAGCGAATAGTTTTTCAATATGATATTATAAATTTATATGTCTCGTGAGATATATCATACGGAAGGTATTGTACTTGATTATAGAAATACAATGGAGGCGGACCGGATATATACGGTTTTTACGAAAGATTTCGGGATGCTCAAACTCCATGCGCGCAGTATCAGGTACGGAAAATCAAAGCTGGCAGGGCACATGCCGCTTTTTGCGCATACGCGAATCGCCTTTGTGTACGGCCGTGAGATTTTCCGTCTTATTGATGCCGAAGAGATAAAGCGTCCGTCATTCTCAAATGGAACGTTCGTTGTGGCGGGCCGCATGAGCCATTTATTCTCGCGCCTTGTTCGCGGGCAGGAACCGGACAGAGCGCTATGGGATCTTTTACTTTCATCGTTTTTATTTTTACAGCAACGCGGTCAGGCAAATCTTTCCACTAAAAAGGATTTATCATATTTCTCTCTTTTGTTCGGTGTGCGTTTGTTGTGGCAGCTAGGCTACGTAGATGCAGATGTGTTTGCAAAAGAGATATTTCTAACTTCATGGGAAGAAGCGCTGCAGAATGAGTTGTACCGCCATGAACTTGCTCCCATTTTTGAGCAGGGAATACGGGTGAGCCAATTATAGTGCTTGCACTTCGAAGCTTTCTTGCCTGCCATAGTATTTGGCGACGGCGGGAGCGAAGAAGTGATATAATAAAAAAATGAATGGCGGTGATGCGTTAGAAAAGCTTCGAAAGCGTTTATATGAACGGAAAGAATCGTTCCGGGAACGAAAGGGACGCCCTGAACTTTCTCAGATCCAAAGCCGTGCTTCGGAAGAGTGGCACAAAAAAGGGGAAGATGACTTTCCTGCCCTCATGAAGCGAACAAGCAAAAAAACATCCCCTCTTATTCTTTTTTTGATCATAAGCGGAACACTGGCGTTGATAGCAGTCGCAGCGGCAATATGGTTTGTGTTTTTTGCGGGAGGAGGCACTATTTCATTACAAGGAATTATATTGAGGATTGATGCTCCGAATGAAATTGCAGGAGGAGATTTGGTGAAGTGGGAGGTTGTTGTAGAAAACAAGAGTGATCGCGTTCTTGAAACTGCCGATCTCATATTTGAATATCCTAAAAACGCGCGTCCTGTCCGCGAAGATGAGAGAAAAACTCTGCGGGTCCGTACGTCACTTGGCAGGATTCAGTCGGGCGAAGAAGTGCGGAAAACTTTTGAAGGGTTTTTATTTGGAGAAAGAGATAAAGAAGAAATAGCGAAAGCGACGCTTGAATACCGGGCAGAAGGCGCGAATGTGATTTTGGCGACAGATACGAAGAAAGAAACAAGAATCCTTCGTTCACCCCTTACGGTGGCGCTTCGCGCGCCCGAAGAGATTAACAGCGGAGATGAAATGGAGATTGAAATTGAAATTATTTCAGGAGCAAAAGAAGCGCTTGAAAATATTACATTACAGGTTTCCTATCCTTCTGAATTTTCTTTTCGTACGGCATCACTTTCTCCGTCGTTCGGAGATACGAAATGGTTTTTTTCATCCATCAGGCCGGAAGAGCGCATCACAATTAAAATCAGAGGGGTGCTTACAGGATTGGATTTGCAGAAAGTTAATTTTGAGGTGAGCGCGGGACTGGAGGAGCAAGGCAGAATTTCGGTGTTGTATGGCGTGGGCCGCACATCGCTTACGCTCGCAAAGCCGTTTCTTGATTTTTCATATACTATCAATGATGCGCTCCTTGACCGCGCGCGTCCCAATGATTTTTTAAGCGTAACAATGAAATGGAAAAATAACCTGCCTGTAGCGCTTGAAAATGTTCAGCTGCGCGTCCGTCTTCAAGGGAAAGGATTTGAGGAGGCAACAATTGATGTTACGAATGGATTCTACCGCGGAAGCGATCAGACCGTTCTCTGGAACGCGTCTTCATATACTCCGTTTTCATTCGTTGATCCCGGGGAAGAGGGAGCAGTGAAGTTTCGTTTTCGAGTACCCGACTCTTTTTTAATAGGTTCGCCATCTGACGCAAATGTTTTTGTAAAGCTTGATGGAACATTTGAAGCGCTTAAACGGCCTTCCGGATTTGAACAGATTGATGTTGCAATAACAAAGATTCATGAGATAAAAATTACGACAGATCTCCAGATGACGCGAAAAGCATTATACTTTTTTAGTATTCTTCCGGGGTCGGGACCACTGCCGCCGCAAGTCGGGCATGAAACGGTATATACGATCGTATGGTCGCTCGTGAATTCAACAAATGATATGCGGGACATACAAGTGAAAGCGTCACTGCCTTCGTATATGATATGGAAAGGCAGAACAGAACCGTCTTCAGAGCGCATCGCGTATGACGAGATTACCGGAGAAATTGTATGGTCCGTTGATTTACTCCAGCATGGAACCGGATTTATCCGGCCAGTCCGCGAAGCGCGCTTTCAGGTCGGTTTTATTCCGTCTGCGGGAGATGTGGGATTGCGTCCTATTCTTGTTTCGGAGGTCATAGCGGAAGGGAAAGATGCCTATACCGGCGATATCGTGCGGGTTTCCGCCCCTGCGCAGAATACGGAATTACGTTCCGATCCGCAGACAGGACAGGATGATTGGAAGGTTTTTCCGTAATGAGTCATAATGCGAATGATGCGAAAAAATGAGTTATGAGTGATACAAATAAGCGGAAAATGGAGAATATCATAAGTTTTGCGAAACGGCGGGGATTTATTTTCCCCGGTTCTTCTCTATACGGCGGGCTTGCGGGCACCTGGGATTACGGCCCCTTAGGATTCCGTTTGAAAGAAAATATTAAAAAAGCATGGTTTTCTTTTTTTATTGATCGGCATGAAAATATGTTTGCGTTAGATACGCCTATTTTGCTCCATCCGAAAGTATGGGAAGCATCAGGGCATGTCAAAGAATTTACCGATCCTCTGGTTGACTGCAAAAATTGCAGAGGCCGGTTTCGGGCAGACCATATAAAAGGAAATACATGTCCGGCATGCGGCAAGACAAAACTTACAAAAGCGCGTCCTTTCAATATGCTTTTTAAAACATGGATAGGCCCCTTGGAAGAGGCGTCATCCCGAGTCTATTTGCGGCCGGAAAATGCGCAGGGAATTTTGATTAATTTTAAAAATGTTATTGATACCGTGCATCCATCATTGCCGTTCGGCATTGCCCAGATTGGAAAAGTATTTCGGAATGAAATTTCACCCGGCGAATTTTTATTCCGAACTCGCGAATTTGAATTGGCGGAATTTGAGTATTTTATGCGTCCGAAGCAATTGGACAATGCTTTTGATTATTGGAAAAATGAAATGCTGAAATGGGCTGACATTCTCGGGCTTTCACGAAAGAAGATGCATGAGCACGATTTGCCCGATGGCGAACGCGCGCATTATTCAAGCCGAACGGTTGATTTTGAGTACGATTATCCGTTCGGTAAAAAAGAGCTCATGGCGATAGCATGCCGGGGCGATTATGATTTATCAGCACACGCGAAAGGGTCCGGAGAGAAACTTGAATATTTTGACGAAGAAGCAAGAGAACGGTTCATTCCCCATGTCGTTGAGCCGACATTCGGGCTTGACCGCGCGTTTCTTGCCGTGCTTTGCGAGTCGTATAAAGAAGAGGATCTTCCTAAAGATGAAAAACGAGCAGTTCTTTCATTGCCGTTCGCGCTTGCGCCTTTCCAAGTCGCCGTATTTCCTCTTGTTTCAAATAAAGAAAATATCGTTAAAAAAGCACGAAGCGTTTACGAAAGCGTAAGAGAAAGTTTTGTATCTGTTTGGGATGATATCGGCAATATAGGCAAGCGTTA
>JACQLG010000016.1 GCA_016204155.1 Candidatus Niyogiibacteriota bacterium
AACTAAAATTCTATGGTATTATATATCTGAAAATCTTTAAAAAGGGGAGGACAATAAATGAATATACGCGTAAGAATAGTAGTTCTTGCGATTATTTTTTCGACATTACTTAACTCATGCGGCTCTTTTGATGGTAGCAGCGGATTTTGGGATGATGTAGTGTGGAATGCTATAGAAAATGAATGCATTATTACGGAACATTTCGGAAAATGCGTGAGTAATAAAGCGGTTTTTTTTTGAAGGCAATACAATTCAGACTCATGAAAGTGAATTTGATTTTGACTTGCCTTCTATGAGCGATGCTGTCAGCGACGCGTTTCTTTCCTGCTTCAGAGACAAAGGAGTTATAAAAATTACGGATAAGCTCCGTGCAAAATATAGGGAACTCACCGAGCTCTACACCGATTTTACTTTTGAATGTTCGGATACTAGTAAAACATGCGCGGGGCTTGCGAAAGACAACCGCCTGATTATCTCGGTATTTCGAAGATACTTCCAAACCCAATGTGAGGAAGAAGCCCATTTTCTAGGATTCTCTCACGCTGATTTCAAAAATCCAGAAATTGAATACTGCTTACAAACATGCCAGTATTATGATGGCACTGTTATAGAAAATAGCTCGCTAGAAACGGAAAAAAAACCGGATGATTTCGAGAAAGAAATCGTATGCGAAGAAATTGAATCAAAGGAGCGTGATTGGATCATTACCACTCCATCTCACTGCGAAAAATAATTCCTCAAAATAGCCGCCCTTAAAGGCGGCTATTTTCATTGACAGTCTATGCTATCAACTCACAACCCCTCCCCAAGGAAAATCACTTTATCTGTTTGAACGGAAATCCTTTTCCGATGGCGTTAGCGGGAAGCGTTAAACCAGCATCAGGGAAATGATCGAAAGCCCACTGCGTAAACGTGTTGCAGTTCGGTCCTAAGTAAAAGTATCGGTCGCGATACGGATAATTATACTTTGAGTTCTCAACAAATTCTGTCATTTTATGCGCCGTTGAACCCTCATTCCCTTCAACTATTCCTACAATACGGCTCTTCTGAAAATATTTTGGCCAGTACGGGATCGTCTCAATCCCCCGGAACGGCGGCAGAAAATCCTGATGCAGATGATTCCAGCTTGTTTTGCATTTATTCTTGCGGAAAAGCACTTCCCATCGGGATACCTTGCCTTTCTTATTCGCTACGATCCATGTGTGGCTCGCAAAATGAAACGGGATAGCGACGGGACACGCCATTAAAAAAACCTGATATCTATCGGGTCGTATAAATTTTCTAAAATCATCATTAACCATATCTGCATCCATTATAAGATATATTGTAAGATATTGAGAATTTAATATTTATTTTGATTATTGTACAAACACTTTTGCGTAAATAAATATACGGCTGAAAAAGAAAAGTAACGTGATAAACATAAGAGTTCCTGCGCCGTATGCAATATGGCGCATGTGGCGGCGTTTTATTTCGATAACAAAATACGAAGAAAGCGCAAACGCGACAAGAAGCGCTATGATTCCGTATACCGCATACACTATCCGCTTCGGCGCTGTAGTAATTGTATCAAAGAAGGAAGCATAGCCGCCTGCAGGCGGAGAAGGCATATTTTCTTTTACTGTGTTCATTACATCTGAAAGAGGTTCGCCGTTTAAATCAACTGCGGCAAATGTTTCGCTTGATTCAACTATGTCAAATAATTCCTCGGATGCAGAAGAGCCCAAAACATTTGTTTTTTGCTCTTCTGCGATCGCAATAGATTTCGCTTCTTCTTTTTTAATTTCTTTTTTCGCCTCAATAATTTCTTTCGGCAATGGGGAGCCGAAAAACTGAACAACAAAAGTCGTCGGACGGCCTTTATACAAACCTTGGGCAGTCGCAATGCCTATTTCTGAAAAATTTTTGCCTAAAATATTTTCCCGATGCAACGGCGAATTCATCCATGCTCGCTCAACATCAATGGAATCAGAGAAATTAACAGCTAAATTTTCGCCTGCGTACAAAAAATCATACCCGGCTTCCCGAAACCAATGCCACGGCGTGATGCCGTCGGGAGACGTATGCGCAAAATAGTTTTTAAGAACCATATCATTTGCTTTCAATTGGGCCGCTTCAGCCAGCACGGGATTTATCGTAAGCGTACGGATACTATTTGATTCGCGGTCTCCATTCGCAAGGTCAACAAGAACAGATGAAATCACCGCCGCAAAATTCGTACCAGTAACGATTGCATGCTGAATAATTGCGTAAAAAAAGAGTAAAAGAACAATGCCAATCATTACCGCTATCGCTTTCCCGTGCAGAATATGCGGCTTATGGTCGTTGTCTTTATGTGCTATAAAATATTTTTTTACAATACGCTTCATATTAGTATTATACCCTTAAAACAAAACCCCGGCCTCCGCCGGGACTTTGTTTCACTTATGGAAGAGGCGGTACTGGAAGGTCAAGGGCGGCACACTTCAATTTATTTATCCAACGCTTGGTTGTCTTGTAAACATATCCCGTTCCCGTAGGATCAATGCTTCCTGTTTGCTGTATCCATGGATTAAGCACTTCAACTGATTCTTGTACTTGGAATTTCTTTACAGCCGCAAATGAGAGAGAGCCGTAAAATCCAGTGACAGGAAGATTGGCTCGCATGTATTCATTTAAAAATGTCTGGAGTTTCTTTACGTCTTCAACATCGTTTGCTTTCCCGAGTTTAATATATGAACCAATATATGCTCCACACGATTCACCAAACACTTCGCCTTCAGGGCCTATGCTTACACCCAATACTTCGCCACTGCCTGACGGAGGATTAAGATTACCACCATGAATTCCTACCGAAAAATTATCAAATCCGCCGCCGCCTGATCCGCTAGATCCGCCGTCACCGCTAGAAGGAGATGGAGTGGGAGGTGGAGGCGAAGGAGGTGGGGATGTAAATGTATATGCGAACGGTCCTGCAACAGCCGTATGCTCAACATTGCCTGCGTTGTCTGTCGCGTGCACAATCGCGCAATACACTCCGCGGTCCAAAGACCCTATCAAAGGCCCCCAACTTACCGGGAAAGGTTCCACGCTTGAAAGATTTAAAGCAACAATTTCAATAGGAATTGTTTCGCCAAGATTTGAACAATTTAATTCTTGAAATACGCCGCTCAAAAATCCTTCGCTCTGCATCGTTGACTCATTCGTAAGTTGATACAAATTCATTTCTGCATCATGGACTCCGGATTTTGGATCTTCTACAGGACCCACATTATCAGTTGAATTACTTACAAGAGAAAGCGCGACAATTTCCGTTTCAATTATTTCGTTTTCATATGTATTTTCAAATGTTGAAACCGGAGGAGTTGTGTCTTGCGATGGTTCTTCATTATCTCCATCATCATTAGGCGCTTCATCGCAAGCGTCACCAACGCCATCGTCATCAATATCTTCCTGGCCAGGATTATATACTGAAGGACAATTATCTTCGTCATCCGGCACGCCGTCTTCATCAGTATCAATAGGAGGATCTTCTTCGGACGGCTCCTCTTCAACGAACGTGTTCGTGAACGTACACGTCACGTCATCACCGTATCCTAAAAAGAATGATACTAAAGACGAGCCGCTTGCATCGTTCGTACAACCAATTGATGTTTCGTAATCCTCGTTAACATCTTCCTCTATCGTATATTCGCCCGGAGCAAGATACCCGAGCCACTCAAAAGCACCGCCGACTAAGCTGAATATCCCAAAATCCCAGCTAAAATCAAATGCTGTTTCTGATTCTGGGTTTGTAATTTTTTCTATAGTAATTTGGCCTAAGGGCGCGTTGCCGAAATTTTTCGTATTGTCTTCTCCTGACGTATCAATATTTACCGTGTAGCATTTAGCGCCCTCTTCTTCGCTTGCGGGCGATTCGTTGTTATCGGAAAAGCTGTCGGGAAAACTTTGTATCCAGCCGTCCTGCATCACTTCGCACACTTTATAACTGCCCTGCATAATCCCGTCAAAGCTATACGCTCCTGTTTCGTCAGTCACATCCGTTCCAATCAACTCCCACGGCTCAACAGACGTGTCATACAGCCGTATCGTCCAGCCGGAAAGTTCTGGTTCCCCGTTTTCTTGCGGGTCGCCGTTGCCATCACTGTCCTCAAATTTGACACCGAGGATAGAACCGAGCTCAAAATTGCCGAAATCATAATCGCCAAGCTCTTCTCCTTCGCCAAGCTCAACTTCGTAACATCCGTCTTCTGTATCCGGATACGTCTGTATCCAGCCCTCTGCATCTGCCTCGCAAACAGAATATGTTTCGGCCTCGACATCAGCAAAACTATAGCTTCCATCACTCGTCGTTTCAGTAGTAGCAACAACAATATCACCGCTTAAAAGAGAAATTTCCCATCCGGGAATCCCGTTTTCGCCCTCATCCCATACGCCGTTGCCGTTCGTATCTTCAAATTTCGTTCCGGAAATCATCCCTGTTTCCGGCTCCGGTTCCGGATCCGGAACTTCAATAACTATAGTTTTAGTGGAATCTCCTGAATCACCTTCTCCAGGCGGTTGAGCATGATACAATTTCACAACTACTGTATATGCATCACCAACTAGATATATATGAGAATTTGACCATGTTCCTTCGAAAGTTTTAGTTGGTTGAGGTGGCGGCGTTGAAGTATCAGTAAAATTAATGTCAGAAGTATCATCAACTGTACCGTCTCCCCAATCAATTTGAACATCGTGATCTTCAAACTGTCCTGCAAATGGATCACCCGAAGCTGTTCCAGTCAGCGTTACCGTTACGCCGTCTACGCCAATATCTATATCCGGATCAGAGTCAATAGTTATCGTATATGTTGCCGCATACGCAACCGGAACAAATCCTGTGAATGCGAATGGATAAAACGTAAAAGCAAAAATCACAAGGACAGAAAGCGCCTTGCGCATAAAATTTAAAATATCTCGACCGGAATAGTGATCGTATGTAGTCGTATTCATAATTTAAATAAATTACTAATTACTAATAACTTGTTACTAAATAGTA
>JACQLG010000015.1 GCA_016204155.1 Candidatus Niyogiibacteriota bacterium
GTAAAGACACGAGGCAGTGATTAACTTTTCTCTTTTATTGGCGTCTTGGAAAATACTTTTTATATGCTTTTTGGCCCTCTCTTGTTCTCGAAGCATTCGAAATATGCTTGACTTTCTTTTATTTTCCCAGAAATCTTTAAATCTTGGTAAAATTTTTATACCTTGAATATGCCTGAATATCGTCCCGTTACCACGACCCATAAGTCGGCTTAATTCCGGAAGGCTATAGCCATGCTTTCGAAGATGAATAATTCGCTTAATTTCATTTTCTGTAAGTGGTATACCACGCATCCTTTTTATCATATCAGCTTGAACTTTGAATAACAACTAGGACGGAATTGCTCTATCCGTTGAGCTACGAGGGGGCTTGCACATAACCAGTAACTACCTTAGTATAATAGTAATATGGACTACCAAAAGCAAATAATCAATGCTATTAAAATAGTGCTCCCTGCGGTTGTGAGCATCACGGTTTCAAAAGACATGGAGGATATTGCGCGCGAACTTCCGTTCGATATGGAAAGCCTAAATCCGTACGACCAGGAAATCTTGAAAGAACGGATGAGCCAAGCCCCGAGGGATGAACACGGTCGGATAAAAGTAGGGGGCGGTTCCGGTTTTTTAATTTCTCCTGACGGAATCATTCTTACGAATAAACACGTGATTATGGACCCTCACGCCTCCTATAGCGTTCTCGCTTCGGATGGGAAAAAATATAATACAAAAGTTATGTCTTACGATCCGATCAATGACATCGCTATTCTTAAAATCAACGGAAAAAATTTCCCAACGACACAACTCGGCTCATCAAAAGGCATTGAATTGGGGACATCAGTCATCGCGATAGGGAACGCGCTCGGTGAATTCACAAATTCGGTTTCAACTGGCGTCGTATCCGGTCTTTCCCGGCTCATCAGCGCTACAACTGACATGATGGGTCACCAAGAAAAGCTTCGGGGGCTGATACAGACCGACGCCGCTATCAATCCGGGCAACTCCGGAGGACCTCTTATTAATCTCAAGGGAGAAGCAATCGGTATTAATGTCGCGGTAGTATTTGGCGCGCAAAATATCGGTTTTGCGATTCCAGTAGAACGCGCCATAAAAGATCTCGATGAAATACGGCAATTCGGCCGTATCCGAAGGCCATTCATTGGCGTACGCTATGTTACGCTTAATAAAGCGATACAACAGCATTTCCATCTGCCGATTGGCCACGGAGCGCTCATCATAAACGAAGGCGCGCCCGGCGATGTCGCAATAATCCCGGACAGCCCTGCTGCAAGGGCGGGATTTAAGGAATTCGACGTTATATTATCATGCCAAGACAAAAAGATAGATGAAGAAAACACGCTGGAAGATCGGCTTGCGGACCACGAAATAGGCGAAACGCTTAAGTTCGAAGTGCTTCGCAAAGGCAAAAAAATAAATACACAACTTGCCCTCGAAGAATACAAAACGCCTCCTCCGCAAATGGAAACAAAAAATCTCTAACGAAATGTCCCCTACTGGGATATTTTTGTTCTTTATAAAACTATATTTCCCAGCATATAGCCTACGCCGTATGCTATAAGTGCTGCAATCCCGCCAAAAAAAAGCATCTCAAGCCCCGATAGTGTCCAGCTTTTTTTAGTAAAATACGCACGAAGCGCCCCGATAAAAAAAAGCGCGCATCCTGTTGCGATAAAGGACCAGAAGAACGGAGCTCTGTCATCCCCGATAAGAAAGAAATATGGAAGAAGCGGCAACGAACCGGCAAAAATAAACGAGAAAAAAGTTGCCGCACCGTGTTTGAAAGCTCCCTTACTGTCGGGGGGCGCAAACCCCAACTCCTCATACATCATAAGATCAATCCAGAACTTCTTGTTCTTTGTGATAAGTCCTATGAGCTTTTCCAATTCTTCTCCCTCATATCCTTTCCGCGCAAGAATAACGCGTATCTCTTCCACTTCTGTTGCCGGATGATCCTCCACTTCCAATTTTTCAACGCTATGTTCGCGCCAATACATATCCCTGCTCGACTTATTTGCAAGATAATTGGACGTGGCCATAGAGAACGCATCCGCAAACATGTTCGCAATCCCCACAATAATAACAATAACAGGGGAAAGCGATGCTCCGGCAATACTTGCAACGACCGCAAAAGTGGAGACAATGCCGTCATTTGCACCGAATACGCCGTCCTCAAGGAAAAAACCGAGCTTCGTATGCCGAAGCCGCTTGAAATCTTTAAGAGATATATGAGGCCGCGCCATTTTATGAAACGCCTAACAATTCAGAAATCTTTGTCTGATCAAAGCCGACAATCAAATTCCCGTCAATATCAATGACGGGCACGCCCATCTGGCCTGAACGCTCAATCATTTCATTCCGCTTCTCGGCGTCGGTCGCAACATGGAATTCCTCATATTGAACGTTATGCTGCTTGAAAAATTCTTTTGCCATCTTGCAGTATTGGCAGGTCGGCGTCGTATAAATAGAAACTTTGTGCTCCATAATAATAAAGACAGTTATTGTTGATAATAAAATACCGAATCACTTTCGGTTTTCACCTTTTCTTTTAGTATAGCATAATCGTCAATATAAAAAGAGATTATCGCGTAATAATCTCTTTATGATTTTGTGGTTCCCAACAAAGTTGTAAGTTCCTCTAAACGATCCACAGCGGACAACAACCACTCTTCATTTTTTTGAACATCACGAGATTGCAACCGCAGCCATATTTGATTAACAATCTGACGCACCCGTTCTCGGGTTATACCAAATATTTGAGCAACCTCCTCGAGTGTCGCGTGTTCAAACCCTATACCAATCCCGTATCTTTTTTTAAATATATCCACGTTACGTTTATTATACTGAGAAGAAGATCCAGTTGCGTTTACGTCTGCGAAAAGCTGATCCAGCTCTTTCAAAAGTGCCGCCCATTCATCCCGCGCCATCAACAAGTTTTCGGGATTTAGGGAAGAATCGCTTCTCCATGCTTCAATCGTACTTACCGCTTCTTCCTCCCCCGCATCTTCATCGCCATGGTCATACGATACAATTTTGATATCTGCCCACTCTAAGATTTTTTTTACATTTTCTACCGAATCGTCTAACTCAAGCGCTACTTCTTCATGGGTAGGAGGACGCCTCAATTGAAACGTAAGTTTTTCGCATATTTGGTTTACTTTAAACCTATACTCCTTGATATATACAGGCGTCCGAATAAGATCTGCATGATTTAGGCATGCGCGCAATATTCTTTGTTCAATCCACCAGTATGCGTATGTCGCAAATGTATTTTCTCTTCTGTAATCAAATTTCTCTGCTGCTTTTATTAATCCGAGATTCCCTTCCTGGATCATATCCATATATTCGAGTCCGTATCCGCGATAACGATTAACAACAGAGACAACCAAACGGAGGTTGTGTTCTATCATTTTTGAAAGAGCTTTTTTATCTCCTCCATCTCTCAACCGCGCAAGCTCTCTCATTTCCGCATCGCTTAACAGTTCTTTCAGCCCGTTTCTCGCTATATCACTCGCATACATCGTAAAAAGGTCGGGACTGTCATCAGCGCTTTTATTCTTTTTTTCTCTCCGTAAAGAAGGGAAAAGCTGCGAAAGTATAAGCGATGGTTTTTCTCTCAAAACAACAACGTTATGCGCGGTAAAAAAACGCAGGAGTTGCAAAAGAACATCTCGAAATCCATTTTCTTTTCGTGCTTTGCGCGCTGAAAATACTGCCGCAAGATCATCTTTTACGACAAATCCTTGATCTAATGCCTTCTCGACAATCTGCCTCGCATTCTTTCGCAATCCAAGCTGACGGATAATGATAAAAAAAGGGTCATTGGTATGACCCGTCGCACTGTTACGCTTTTTTCTCATTGGAATCCCTCCCTACCTTCTCGAGCTGCTTCTCTACTGCTTGAATAATCTTTTTCAGCTCTGCCAGCTCCTTTTTAATCTCATCTCTCCCAGATTGGAAATTCACAACTTGGGGCATATAACGTTTAAAGAATGACGTTATCGTCGCAACCCGTAGCGCAAATTTTTTTGGCGTAAATTGAATCTTGCGCGATAATCTCTCCTTTTTTTGATGCTGAAACTCTCTCCGAACAAGTACCGCGGTTTCTTCTTCTGAAAGAATGTTGTCTTGAATATCCTGCGCAACCTTTTCTTGGTCTTCCCTCGAAAGAGTAGCGAGAGTATCAACATGCACGACATTTAACTTACGATCTGCGGCAAGTGCTTGAATTTTAGGAGATACGCTTCCCAATTTGATACGCTTTCGTATATATTCGTCGTTGCTTCCGAGCGCCGTCGCAACCTCTTTTAGAGAAAGACCATACACATCAATTAGTTTCATGATACCCATTGCTTCCTCAAACGGGGACAGTTCTTCACGATGCTTATTCTCGTTAAGCATTAGGATCAACGCATCTTTATCGCTCATGTCATCAACCACCATAGCGGGAACCGTTGCCATATTTTTCCTTCGCGCAGCATAGACTCTTCGCGAACCAAGAATAACTTTATATCTTCCACCCTTCACCTTCTTAACTAATAAGGGCTCGAGCATGCCTACGGCATTCAGTGAATTTTTTAACTCTTCAAGCATTTCTTCATTGGAGGTTTTACGAACCTGTAATTCTGTATCAACGGTGATATAACGCACAGGCACTTTCGCCTGCATTTCTATCTTCATAACTTACCCTCCTTTGCTTCTTTCACTCATTTTTCTTCTTTCGTTCATTTCGGCAAGTCGCATTGTGATATTTTTTATATCTTCGGTTTTCAAAGTACGCAACCATGCCTTTGAAGACCATATCATGCAATGCCGCATATAGTCAATGCCCGCGGCATGTACGGCTTTGCTCCAACATCCATAATACCGCTGGCCTCCGCTGTATAAACTAGGGTGTCGTTTCCGCATTACTTTTGCGCTTAAACGAATGCTTCTTTTTTCTAATCGTTGAATTTCTTCAATAACACTTTCTGGATTCCACTGCGTCCCCCATCGAATAGCATCATAATTGAATCCTGCCGCGGTAATTGCATTCCCCCAATTTCCAAATAATTGCACTGCCGCTGCAAGCAAAGCGCCGTATCCATTTTGTTGTATATCAAAACAACGAAGTGATATTTTCTGGGAATGCAATTTTCTTATGTCGCGGAGAATTGATCTTTTTGACCATTTCGATTTTTTGATCATCGCGTAATCAAAACCGCAAAGCGATAGCGCTTTCCGCCAGCCTCCCTTCCCAAAATAACGGCGCGCCGCATTATAGAGATCTAATTGTTCGCGGTATACCGCATTTCCCTGTAAAGATTTTTTTCCGCGAATCCTTTTTTTAATTTTTTTAAGAATGATGTTCTTATTCCAACGGAAAGGAATCTGCAATGCGATTTCGTCGTAACAAAATCCGGAAGCGTTCACGGCATCCCCCCAGCTTCCAAAATAACGCCGTGCTGCGCCGTATAGCGGCTGATCTTCTTTCTGCACTATCCAAGATGTTATTGATTGACTTTGCCGAGACCGATCTTGAATCGCTTGAATAATATTTTCTTTGGTGCGTTTTTCCCCTCTTGAGTGAAGACGAATATCTTTATATACCAATCCGGCCGCAGTAATCGCATTCCCCCAATTTCCAAAATAGTCGCATGCCGCCCATACCAGCCGCGGATTCCACGCTGCGACCGTTTTTCTATCAAGAGGTTTTCTGCTTTTTTGTATTTTTAGGATCGCGTGTATGATCGTTTCCTTCCTTGCATTCACTGACATTGTCGGCGTTCCTCTTTTAAGGTTCAATTTTCGTTGTATAGTATAATAACTTTTTTCTACCTTATCAAGAGGTCAAATATAAGCAATGCGTAAAAAGATTAGTGCGCGGGTTTAAGTGGTATGCTGGTATTAATAATGCGGAAGACATACGGAGGAGATTTCCCCTCTTCGATTTTTCCCAACTCGAATTCATTCAATTCCTCCGCGGGGAATAATTTCGTAGGGATTCGTATAATAACGTATTTAATTTGACTTGGATGTAATACACCCTTCACGGAACGCAAATGGATAAATCGTTTTGGCGCACGAGGATCCTCATCTGATTTTTTAATCCTTTGCACATCTGTCCCCTTCGCATCAAACCCGTATACAGTTACAATTTCATCGCCCCCCAATCCTTCCATAAGCGCTGTCCGCAGCCCTTCTGTAGTATCATCTGTCGCATTCGCATATTGATAGTAAGTAATTTCCTTGCCTAACTGTACATCCTTTTTATCTAACAAAGATTCGAAAATGCGCTCTGGAGCATCTCTGCGTAAAAGCAATCCGCGTTCTTGTGCCTTGCGCCAAAAATCAGGAAATGAAAATATAGGAAATTGATGCTCTCGCGCCGCAGAAGTAATATCTTGATACGTCTCCGCGACTATCCTGCGCTTTTCTTCTGCTGTCTCTGCGTCCTCTAAGGCTTCAAATGCATGTCGTAATTGTTCAAAATCCTCCCCTTCCCTTCCGGAAGATTTTGGGTATTTCTCTAAAAATGGCTCCATGTGTTCCATAAAAATATATAGATACATTATACCGCACCCACCAAAAAAGAACTGCCCGTGATCACGAATAGCCTTTTTCTATTTTTGCCAGAAGCGCTTTTCCTTTCATGCGCTTTTCTTTTGCTTTTTGTTTTTTGCTCTTCATCGGCCCGCCAACGGGCGGTATAGGCTTACGCACTGATTGGTAAACTGTTTTTTTCTTTATCTTTATCATAGTACCTCCATTATAAAACAAAGGGGCAGAATCTGTTGTACGATAATGCCCCCTTCGAAACTTTACTTTTACTCCAGCGGAAAATTCACATCTTCCTGAGAAAGCCCCTGGGCTTTCGCAATAAGACGCGCGAGTTCCAACTTAGAATCCGCAGTCAATGCGTCAACCTCGGCTTTAATCTCGCTAACCTTCTGGCCCTGCTGCCTATAGTAACCCATCACAAGACTTAGGGCACTCTTTGTCTTTTTCTCCTCAATTACTACTTCGCTTACTTCACTCATCTTTTCGCCTCCATAAAATAAATTTTATTTTTTGCGCTTTTTCTGAAAACCGCCAAATTATTGAACACCGAGTGTTCCATAATGAGCTCCCACGACGGTAGGACCAACCAGTCCACACCAAAGGGAGTCAGAAGCTAAAAGATACATTTTGACCTCTGACTCCCTTTGGAAAGGGAGCCGCCTAATATATAAACAACGCGTCGCCTGACTTTTGCAAGGCGCGGGTCAAAGGGTCGGCAAATAAATTTATACTTGGCCGGATGCCTTGCCCTTGCCTTGTTCAAGTAAAGCTTTACTTCAGGGGCATTATAATCGATTATCAGAATTTGTCAAGCCCATTTGACAAAAAATAGCCCGGAATGGCGCCTAACCCTCTATTCTGTTGAATCCCCTTGACTTATTTTTGATTATGTGTATAATGGAGAAGAATTCAGACAGGGAGGTTTTATAGTGTTACCTCATCATATTGATATATTGATTTGCGGCAAACGACAAACGAGCATTCGGCAAGAAAAGTCCTCCTTTCTGAAAATACATAAGCAAGGAGGCGAAGCGAAGTGGAAGAAAGAGAAATCATTTTTCTGAACCCGGGCGGCGGTATTTAAAGCATATCCCCTATAGTATTGAATTGGTGTACTTGGTGGTATTTATTGGTACGAACGGTGCAAAGGAAATACGAAGGAAAAATGTAAACGAGTAAATTCGTCCAACGTAAATCATTTTCCAGTTTTTAAAAAAGAAAAACTAAATTAAATTAAAGAAAAATACTGAGGCCAATCTTTTTTGATTGGCCTCTAAATCTTTTAGACTTTGATGTTAGTTGTACTTTCCGGCAGATTTCCACGCGA
>JACQLG010000021.1 GCA_016204155.1 Candidatus Niyogiibacteriota bacterium
CTTGTATTCAGGAAAGAACCCAAGCCGCATTTTTTTATTAATGTATGGAATGCGGATTGAATATCGGGTCGGGTTCCAAGGGCAAGCATGATATGCAGTTCGTTTTTTTTGATAAGCGGAGCAGTGCTTTGTATAATACTTTTCCCAATGTTTTGTTGGGCGCCTGCGCCTCCCAGAGAAAATAGAATGCACGGCGGCCGATGTTTTTTAAAGTCTGTGTGAGAAAAACTGCGCGGATCAAGAACAGTTAATCTCCGCATGAAGTTTCTTTTTGCTATCTCATTGTTTTCTCCCTGTAATTCTTGCGGGAGAGGAAATCCGGTAAGGATAATGCGTGATAGCGGAACGCCGTATGTCAAAAGACGATCTGCGGCACGTTTCGTGGGAGCAAGATATATGATTTTGCTTTTTTGCGAATCAAGCGAAGCCCATGCGCGCGAAACATCGGAATCGGTAAGAAGAAGATAAATAGGAGCAGGATACCCCCAGTAGTCAGCCATATAAGCAATGGAGGAAAAACTGCAAAAAAGTGGGATAGGTTTGCGCGATAAAGTTTCAATAAGATGGCGACCCCACCCTTTTTTGATAAGCGAGTATGCGTAGCGCAATTGCATACTCGGAGCGTGTTCTTTTTTATGGGGAGAAAATGATGCAATTTTCTGGAATTGATCAAAGATACGAAATGCAAAAGGTCCTATGATTGGAGTTGCGCTGAAACGCGATATCGCGCTATAGTATTGCTCCTGGCGCGCCCAAATAGATTTATCCTTTTGGGGGATGCCTTCATATTGATTTGCGAGAATAATTTTTCCTTCATTGGCGATGTTAAGCAGAGGCAATGCCGCGCGGTAATGCCCGAATCCCATGTCCGCCGCAACAATCCACGCTTTTTTTGAATTATATATCATGAGATGCGCATTTCAATTTTTTTGAGCCGGTTGAATGGCTTCCTTCGCAATATTCCACATCTCCGGCATGTTTTGTGTTTTTTTTAGCCAATACCACCATTCAACCCCCCATAGATAAAACGTATCAAAACCGGTTCGTGATGCGTATTTCAATGTATTGCGAAACCGCTCCGGATTCATTGAAGCATATTGTTCCTCGACCGTAAGCTCGTAGGTCATTTTTTTATGCCATGATTCTCCCTGAAGTTCTATGACTATCATCTGTATATCTCTGCCAAACCAGCGCGCGAATGTCTGCTTTGCGCGGAAAAAAGACGGGGGAAGGGGATAGGTGAAGTTCCGTTCGAGCGTATCGAGCCAAACCACGCGATACATAGTTGAGCCGAATATGTCGGCGTGCTTTATGGCAGAAAGCCAGCTTTCAAGTTCTCCGGAAGCAGTGATGATAATCGGCCGGTCATCAAGCGCGCGCACCAAGGCAATTTCTTTTGCAAGAAGTTCTTCATCAGGCCTGTAGCATTCACCGAATGGCAGGAATGGTTCATTCTCTATTTGCCACATGATAATTGTGGAAGAATCTCTGTAGCGGAGGATGGTTTGAGTAATATAACGCAGCAGCCGTTCATCCTTTTCTTCTTTTGAAATTATTTCTGTCCATTCAGGCGTATGGCATTCCGGCCACCGGGGAAGTTTGCGTCCAACGACAAGGATTATGTCCGCCTCTCTTTTTTTGGCTTCCATGATCTGCCAGTCAAGATTTTCAAATGTAAATGAATCTATGACCGGTTCTATTTCATTCCAATACGCAGGAATTCGGATGTGCCGCGCGCCGAGATCATCAAGAATAGCGATGTATGCTTCTTTCCAGTCAATGCCGAATTTTTCTGCGTAGAATGCGGAGAATGTGACGCCGAATGTTTGTATGCCGCTTACAGGAGTGAAAACAACAAGGATGATATAGCAAATGAACAGAACGAGTAGTATGCCTATGAAAGCGGAAATGATAGGATGGCGCTTGATTCGTCCCATAGTTATAAGAAAAGAAGAATAAATCCGCCGGCTATGATAAGAATGCCTACGAGCTTGTTAAGGATTGCTTGAGGTGAGAATATTTCTTTGAGGATACGCGGATAAAAGGCGGTAAGAAAAAGCGCTACAAGAAAGATAAAGAAATACTGTACGCCTTGTACTGCGTTGATTATCGTTACCGGCCCCAAAAATATTGCAAAACTTAAAAGAATGTTTCCTGTTGCTCCCATGAGCTGATTTGCCATAAAGATGCCGGATGAAGAAGGGGTTAATTGTTCCGTCGTATATAGGATAATCCGGCGCGCGCTTGGAAGGAGGAGAATACCGATGGCGGCAAGCACGTTTCCCATGCGCAACCAGACAAAACCGGAGAGGAACGTCGTCTCCTTGAATACTTCTTTTGTGAGGAATAAATGTACGGCGAAGAAAAAAGCGGCGGCAAGCCCCATTAAAATGACGCGCGTATTAACATAGGAATAGATAGCGCTTTTCTGTTTTTCTCCGTCATCTTCCGGCTTGAGGGCAAGAAGAAGACCCCCTCCGATAAAAAGCGCTATTGCGCCGAGCTCTGTGTTTGTTAAGTATGTTCGTGCAAGAAACGTTGAAAAGAAAAGAATGAATATAGTGGTAATCGCGCCTATAATGGGAACTGCGCGGGACGCTTCGGCGTGGCGTAATGCTGAATAAAGAAAATAGATTCCGATAACGAATGAGATGCCTGCCGAGAGCGCAAAAAGGGTAATATCATAGGAAAGGAACTGAAAACCGAATGGGACCAAAAGAAGCGCGGCGATATTTAACATGCCGACATAAAAGGCGTAGGATATCGGCTCGGGGATCCGCCTGCTTAAAAGTTTTTTGTCTATGATGGCGACAACGCCGAGGAAAAAATAGGCGCCTACCGTAATCGGAAGCCAAAGCATATGTTTTTAGTATAGGTTATTTTTGTTTCTTCCGCATGCGTTCTCGCCATTCGGTGATTTTTTTATGATTGCCTGAAAGAAGTACTTTTGGAGCCGTATATTTTTTCCCTTTCCATCCGAACTCTTCGGGACGAGTATAGGATGGGACACCGATGCCTTCGCGCTTTTCTTCCAGTGATTCATTTTTTCCAAGCACGCCTTTTATATGACGGCTTACGGCGTCAATGAGTATCATTGCTGGCAGTTCGCCGCCGGTGAGAACGTAAGGACCAATTGATAATTCCACAATATTCAAACCAGAATCCCGAACAACTTTTTTTATGCGTTCGTCAACCCCTTCGTAGTGACCGGCGATCATAATGATATGATTATATCGTTTTGCAAAATCATTTGCCATTTTTGCATCAAATTGCTTCCCCGCAGGTGAAAATAAAACAACTTTTAACTTTTCGCTTTTAACTTTTAACTTTAAAATCGAACCAAACGCGCGCGCTAGTGGTTTAATTTTGATCACCATTCCCGGTCCTCCTCCGTAGACCTTGTCGTCAACTTTTTTGTGTTTGCCTTTCGTAAATTTCCGCAAGTCGTGTATGCGGATATTAATCAGCTTTTTTTGCTGGGCGCGTTTCAAAATTGACTCGTTGAAATATGAATCGAATGCTTTAGGAAAGATGGTTATAATATCGAAACGGATTGACATAGTTTTGACTATATGCTATCCTGGAGGAAATTTCAATCGATTTGCGAGGAGGTACAATATGCCAATTTCCAAAAAAGAAATGGCAGAATTTCAGGAAGATAAGCAGTTATGCATAGAAAAAGAAAAAAGCGCCATTTTTTCGGTTCTTGGGCCAAAATTTATGTCAAAAGAAGACATAAAAAATAGTTCTTTATATAAAATGATATCCAATACTAAATATTTCTTTGATCAAGCATTAAAAGAGTTGATGGAAGAGAAAAGAGTGGGAAA
>JACQLG010000017.1 GCA_016204155.1 Candidatus Niyogiibacteriota bacterium
GGATACAGCATACCACTTGCCGAAAGGAAGAAACTCTTAAATGAGTACATTTTTTTTAATCTTCCGAAAAAATTACCATATCGCCTTGATTATATTTTTATTGGACCGAGAGAAAGAGAGATTGGCATACAAGAAATTATTCCGCTTGGAGCGAATAAGGTATATGACTACGAAGGTGTGGCTATTTATCAGCTGGAGAAATAATATTTCAAAAGCAACCTTACTTTCCCGTGTGATGTTTCCATTAAGTAAGGCGGTTATATGAAATCACGAATACTTATTACCGGCGGCGCGGGGTTTATCGGCATCAATACTGCCGCGCATTTTATAAGGCGCGGCTGGCAGGTTACTCTTCTCGATAACCTCTCGCGCAAGGGAACAGATATTAATCTAAAGTGGCTTTCACGCGAGCACCAGAAACACTTTTCTTTCATAAAAGCCGATGTTCGATATGACCAAAAAGTTCTTGACCGCGAAGTTGCGCGTCATGATGCGGTTATCCACCTCGCCGCGCAAGTTGCAGTGACGACTTCGATTGCCGACCCGCGTGCAGATTTTGAGATAAACATACTCGGGACGTTTAATGTTTTGGAAGCGGCGCGGAAAGCGAAGACTCCTCCCGTGGTTCTTTATTCTTCAACAAATAAGGTCTACGGCAATCTTGAGGCGCTGAAGATAAAGGAACAAAAAAAGCGTTACGAACTCGCAGCATTGCCGAATGGCGTACCAGAATCCCAACAGTTGGATTTTCATTCGCCGTATGGTTGCAGCAAGGGCGCAGCGGATAAGTATGTTCGCGATTATGCGAGAATTTACGGCATCCCAACAGTCGTTTTCCGCCAGTCCTGCATCTACGGACAGAACCAATTTGGCGTGGAAGACCAGGGCTGGGTCGCGTGGTTTATTATCGCCCTCCTTTCAGGGCACCCCCTTACTCTCTATGGCAACGGAAAACAAGTGCGTGAACTTTTGTATATATACGACCTTTCGGCGCTCTATGAGCGCGCGATAGAAAAAATAGCGACAGTGCGCGGCGAGGCATTTAATATCGGCGGAGGACCGGGGAACACGCGTTCGCTCCTTGAATTTTTTTCCGAGATGAAAGAAAACCATGGATTAAAGCAAAAACTATCTCGCGCACCTATTCGTCAGGGCGATCAGAAAGTGTTCGTGAGCGACAATACGAAGATAAAAAAAATTCTTGGCTGGATGCCGAAAATAAGGGTGGAAGACGGAATCCCCGCACTTCTTTCGTGGGTAAATGAGAATAGAGGAACAATCGCCTCGCTTTATCTAGTAAGATGAGATATGTATGACAATGTAAAAATCAATGCACGCTTTCACAATGTCGCGAAGTCCGCGACTTTTCAAAATATTATTACTGCCTATCGCTTGCGCGACAAGCGCGTTCTGGATATCGGATGCTCCTATGGAGAGCACCTTGTTCATTTTGGAAAAGGAAGCGTTGGTCTTACCATTACTGAGCCGGAAATTGATTTTGGAAAAGAAAAAGGAATAAACATTCGCTATGGCAATATAGAGTCAAGCGATTTTAAAACAGAGGGAATATTTCCCGCCCAAGGCGGGCCAGCCATGGGCTGGGACGCGATTTTTGCAAATAACGTCTTAGAACACCTATTCTCCCCGCATTATTTTTTATACAAATCGCGGGAGCTTCTGAAGGAGAACGGCATTTTGATTCTTGGCGTTCCGTGTGTGCCAAAGATTGTTTTGTTGATGCATATTCAAAAGTTCCGTGGCAGTCTGTCTTTGCCGCATATAAACTTTTGGACTGGGGATACATTGCGAAGGACGGTAGAACGCGGGGGATTTACCGTGCATGAAACGCGCGGCTTCCATTTCCAGAACAAAATGCTAGATGCGTTTTTTGAACCGGTCTATCCGCATTTTTACTGCGTGGCGACGCCAATAAAAAATTTTACTTATCCGGAAAAAAGGATGGGAGAGCTTATGGATAGGATGACTGTCACATTCAAAAAGTAGCGAATATGCAGATTATTTACATCAGTAAAGCACGCTTGCCGACCGAAAAAGCATACGGCACGAATATGGTGAAGACATGCGAGGCGCTTGCGAAAACGGGTATTGAGGTAACGCTTCTCGCGCCACAAACAGGGAATAAGTCTGCGCAGAGGGATATTTTTTCTTACTACGACATCAAGCCGGTTTTTTCCGTGCATCAAATTCCAATTATAGATGCCATCAGTATGGGCTGGTGGCGCGGCGGGTTCTGGTTGAACCATCTGTCGTTTCTTGCGCGTTTGCTTGCGCATAACTTCGGAGATAAAAAAGAAACGATAATTTTAGCGCGTGACGAAATTGCCGCGCTCATTTTGACTGTCAAGGGATTTCGCGTGTTTTATGATATGCATGGTTTTCCTGAACGAAAGCGCTGGTTCTGGAAAATAATTATGAAACGGATGGACGGCATTATCGCAACGAATGAATGGAAGCGGGAACAATGCGCGTCTCTTTTTGATATTCCGCGCGAAAAAATAATTATTGCGCCGAACGGGTTTGACCCCGCTCTCTTTGAAATACGGGGAAGTAGGGATGAATTGCGTAAAGAGCTTGGTTTACCGCGAGACGCAATAATTGTAATGTATACGGGGCACTTGTACGATTGGAAAGGCGCTGGCGTGCTGTTAGAAACAGCAAAACAGTTTCAAGTTTCATGTTTCATGTTTCAAGTTTATTTTGTCTTTGTAGGCGGGACAGGGAAAGAACTGGAGGATTTTAGAAAAAAAGCGAGTGGACTCAAAAATGTTCTCGTTCTCGGACACAAGCCGCCACAAAGTATACCGAAATATCTTAAAGCGGCAGATGTTCTTGTGCTTCCCAACTCCGGCATTTCACAAAATGCGCGATTCGCGGTATATTCGCAAAAAGACACTTCGCCGATAAAATTATTTGAATATATGGCAAGCGGCACACCAGTCGTCGCATCGGACTTACCATCAATAATGGAAATTCTCAATGAGCGAAACGCGGAGATTGTGCAGCCGGATTCTCCAGACGATCTGCTCAATGGAATTATGAGGCTTCTTCATGTAAAGAATCATGCGGAGCAGATTGCCGCACAAGCATATGCAGATTCCATTAAATTTACTTGGGACAGACGCGCTCAGAACATCCTCGCGTTCATCAACCGGCGAATGTCATAATAATTTTGGGTTATGAAAGTCTTCAAAATCGTTCTCTCTGCGAAGAAATATTTTTTGGAAAGTTACTCCTGTTATTTAAACAGCCGTGCAAGAAGAACGCTACAAAAAAATTATTCTCTTTGGCGCATGTTGGACGATTATCTAACGCGCTCCACTTCATCTGGATGCGCATATTCTGACTACCTCGTGCTCTATAATCACATTAGAAGAACAAAACCACTCGAAGTGCTTGAGTGCGGAACCGGTGTATCCACGATTATCATGGCATACGCATTGATGGAAAACGAACGAGAAGGGAACCCACGCGGGAGAATTATTTCCATGGAGGAGTCAGAAAAATGGCATCGTCTTGCGCGAGAGCTTTTGCCGGAAGAATTAAAACCGTATGTTGAAATAATACTTAGTCCGCCCGAAGAAGATTACTACGCTTTTTTCCGGGGAGTGCGGTATGCGCGTATTCCCGACAGACAATATGAATTTGTTTTTGTTGACGGACCGTATTCGCGCTCTCCGAAAGACGGGGCTCCGATATTTGATTTTGATTTTATCCGAGTGGTGGAGCGGTCAAAGGGAAGCGTATGCGGCATTGTTGATATGCGGCATAGTACTTGTTATGTCTTGCAAGAAGTGTTTGGGCCTCAAAAATTTAAATATGATTATGCGCGCAATCTTGGATTCATCGGGCCGGTGCGAAAAGAAGATATGCGAGACACCGGAGCGATTGCGAGTTCTTTTGTCGCTCGTCCGTTCAGAACGTACCGATTTCTCAAGCAAGAGCTCAAAAATTTTTTAGGTTCGTGAAAAGATAAAAGCGGCACTTTTTACCGACGATGATAGGCATACTCACAAAAGAAAAATTGTTCGCCATTTTTTTTATTTTAACGGCGTGCATGGTCGGAATCGCCTATTCAGTTTTGCCGCATTTAGTACGGTATGAAATGCTCAAAAGTGAAGGTTTGCGCTATATTCCGCTTACGCGAGAATCAGGTTTTGATATCATGAATGTGCA
>JACQLG010000019.1 GCA_016204155.1 Candidatus Niyogiibacteriota bacterium
GGCCGGACTTGAACCGGCGACCTACTCCTTGCCATGGAGTTGCTCTGCCAACTGAGCTACATTGGCATAGAATATGGGCGGAGAGGGATTCGAACCCCCGAAGGCCGTTAAGCCGCTTGGTTTACAGCCAAGTGCGATTGACCACTCCGCCATCCGCCCGAAATATCTCTATTATTATACAAAAAAATCTCTATACCGCCACCTTTTCTTTCTTATCAGCCTTTTTTTGCGAAGCAGTTTTTATAGTCAAATTATTATGTTTGAAATCAACTATTACTTTATCTCCTTGCTTTACATCTTCTACAATAAGCCGTTCCGCAAGAGGATTTAAGATTTTATTTTGGATAAAGCGTTTAAGAGGGCGCGCACCGTAATGCGGGTCATATCCCTCTTTTACGAGGTACCCAAGCGCCTCCTTCGTAATGGAAAGGGAGATTTCTTTTGCGTCTAGCCGCTCCCGAACTTGATCAAGCTGGATGGAAACAATTTTTTCAAGGTCAGCCGGCATAAGCGTATTGAATATAATTACCTCATCCAGACGATTAAGGAATTCGGGACGAAAACGCTGTTCAAGCGCTTCCCGTATTTTATTTTTTAACTCTGTACTTTTATCTCTTTCCTTTTCTTCACTGGTCGCAAATCCAAGTTTTTCCATTTCCCGCACAAACTCAGATCCGACATTCGATGTAATAATAAGAACAGTATTTTTAAAATTTACAAGACGCCCTTTTGCGTCGGTAAGCCGGCCGTTATCAAGAATTTGAAGCAATATGTTAAATACTTCGGGGTGCGCCTTTTCAATTTCGTCGAAAAGTACTACCGAATATGGGCGATGGCGGATCAGTTCAGACACCTGGCCGCCTTCTTCATATCCCACATATCCCGGAGGCGATCCGATAAATTTTGAAACCGAATGGCGTTCCATATATTCTGACATGTCAATGCGGATCAGCGCTTTTTCATCGGCAAAAAGAAAACGGGCAAGGGTTCTCGCGAGCTCGGTCTTTCCCACTCCAGTAGGGCCCAAAAACATAAACGAACCAATCGGCCGGTCAGGATCGGCAATTCCTGCGCGCGAACGGCGGATCGCATGCGCCACTTTTTCAATCGCTTCATCTTGTCCGACAATTTGTTTTTTTAATTCATGTTCAATACGAGAAAGTTTTTTTGCTTCTTCTTCAAGCAAGCGAGTCACAGGAATGCCTGTCCAGCGAGCAATAATAACACTGATATCCTCCGGCGTTACGTCTTCTTTTAAGATTTTACGCGACGTCTGTAATGTTTTAAGACGCGTTTCTTCCGCACGCAATTGTTTCTCCAATTCAGGAATGCGGCCGTAACGGATTTCGGCAACTTTTGTCAAATCTCCCGAACGCTCTGATTGGTCTGCTTCAAGCTTCAGCCGGTCCAAATCTTTTCGAAAGCCACGGATATGCGAAATTGCCTCTTTCTCATTTTTCCAGCGCAATTCAAGCCCTGATATCTTTTCGCGCGTCTCATCAATCTGCCTTTGGACTTTCTTGACTTTATTGCGGGATTTCGCATCCTGTTCTTTTTTGAACGCCTCTTTTTCAATTTCAAGCCGCATGATCTCACGTCTTCCTGATTCAAGTTCTTCCGGCATGCTATCAAGATTCAAACGAAGAGCGGAGGCCGCTTCATCCATCAAATCAACAGCTTTATCTGGCAAAAAACGGTCGGAAATATAACGACTTGAAAGAGTGACCGCAGACACAATAGAGGCGTCGGTAATACGAACGCCATGATGCAATTCGTAGCGGTCTTTAATTCCTCGAAGAATCGCAATTGCGTCCTCAACCGACGGCTCTTCAACATACACCGGTTGGAACCGCCGCGCCAATGCTCCATCTTTTTCTATGTATTTTTGATACTCTTTTAAGGTTGTCGCGCCAATCGCATGAAGCTCTCCGCGGGCAAGCGCGGGCTTAAGCATATTTGAAGCATCAATTGCGCCTTCAGCCCCTCCGGCGCCAACGATTGTATGCAGTTCATCAATAAATAGGATTATTTTCCCTCCTGCGCGTTCAATTTCGCGCATAACAGCTTTCAGGCGCTCTTCAAATTCGCCGCGGTATTTTGTACCAGCAACCAAAAGTCCTAGATCAAGCGCTATGAGTTCTTTGTCTTTTAAGGTCTCCGGCACATCGCCTTCCGCAATACGGCGCGCAAGACCTTCCGCAATCGCGGTTTTTCCGACGCCTGCTTCTCCTATCAACACAGGATTGTTTTTGGTGCGGCGGGAAAGAATCTGCATAACGCGGCGGATTTCCTCACCCCTTCCGATAACAGGGTCAAGTTTATCCTCGCGAGCAAAACTCGTAAGATTTCGCGTATAGCGCTCAAGCGCTTTAAATTTTGTTTCCGGCTCTACATCGGTAATGCGCTGTGACCCGCGAAGTTCTTCAATCGTTGCGCGCACTGCTCCCGGATCAATCCGGAAATGCTTAATGATGTTTTGAGCGTTTGACGGCGTTTCAAGAACCGCCAAAAAAAGATGTTCGGTTGAAACATATTCATCATGCATGGAACGCGCAATACGCTGCGCATTTTCAAGCACTCGGCCGAAATCAGGCGTAAGCATCATTTGAAATGAAGGGGTAGAAACCCGCGAAGGACGTCCTTGGGAATCCAACGCGTCAAGAACCGAATCAATAATAAGCGAGGGATCCGCATTTAACTTATCAAGAATAGAAATAACAATACCCTCATCTTGCAATAATAATGACCCCAAGAGATGTACGACATCTACCTGGTTTTGGCCGCGTTCAAGAGCAAGTTCATGCGAGCGCCGTATCGCTTCCTGTGCTTTTATCGTAAATTGTCCGAATGGAAACATACTATATTATTTTACAATGAATCCGGCCTTTCTGCAAGTTTTGCCTCAAGAAAGAGCTCTCCTCCATTCCGTAATATCTTCAGACGGATTACATCTCCGACGCTATGCCGTCCGATAATGCTCCCGAGCGGCTTATCCGCAGAAATCTTCACGCCGTCTACTTCAATCACAATATCCCCTTCCAGGACTCCCGCAAGAGCGGCAGGAGAACCTTCAATAAGCGCCGGCTCGCCATTCGGCCCTTTTGCCACAAGCGCACCATAAGAAACAGGCAATGCTTTTTCTTCTTTAACCTGTGCGGTAATCGTAATGTAGCGGATTCCTAAGAACGCATAACGGATCTCCCCGAATTGTTTTACATCCGCAATGTCTTTTTTTACAAAATTAACCGGCAAGGCAAATCCTATATTTTCGGCATTCTTGGCAACCGCGCTATTAATGCCTATAACGCGCCCTGACAAATCGAGCAATGGTCCTCCTGAGTTCCCCGGATTAATGGCCGCATCAGTTTGGATAACCTCGCTAAGGGTTTCGGGACCTGACGAGCTGCCTATAGCGGTAATGTTTCTTCCCAGCCCTGATATGACGCCGACAGAAACAGTATTTTGGAATTCCCCGAGCGCGTTACCGATAGCAACAACACTCTGACCTATCTGCAGCGAATCCGAATCGCCAAGCGAAAGAAATGCCATATTACTTACATCCGCTTTTAAAACCGCGAGATCCTGGACAGGATCGCGAGCAAGAACATCCGCAGGAATACGGCTCCCATTATTCGTTACAATAACATACTCGGCCCCTGTGTCTTCTACTACATGGCGGTTTGTAACCAACATGCCGTCACGTGATACAAAGAATCCAGAACCGGAAGAAATATCCCGACGCTCGGTGCCTTTCTGTTGAAGTTGCGGAATTTTTCTGAATTCAGGGGGAACAAACTGATCAAAAAACGGATCGTTCCCAAACGGGTCGATATATACCTGCTCCAAGATCGGGACATCTTTCGTAGCAATAACGCTTACTACCGCAGGATTGCTCTCGCGAACAATCTTTATCACAAGATCTTCCTGGGTTAACACGATAAATTGTTCGGTCGTAACCGCTTTCCCTTCGTCTTCCTCGTTCGGATTAACTTTTACCTGTTCTACTACTTTATGTATTGTTTCGCGCAGCGGCGAAGGCGCCTGATCAACAAGGGTAATAGTAACAATCCCCGTAACAACCGACGTCAC
>JACQLG010000020.1 GCA_016204155.1 Candidatus Niyogiibacteriota bacterium
GATAATATGGCCTATGACGCTTCGCAAATGGTTCAATTACGAAGCGAAAATCCTAAATCTCAATCTCTAAATCCTAAACAAATTCCAAATTCAAAATCAGAAATTCCAAACCCCGAATCGAGAGTTCACAACTTCGCCATTGTTGACGAGGTTGATTCAATACTAATAGACGAAGCGAGAACTCCTCTTATAATTTCTGCTCCCGATGAAGACTCCGGTAAATTATATGAAATATTTGCTCGCATTTCTCCGCAGCTTATTGAAAATGAAGACTATAATGTGGACGAAAAATTAAAAGCAGTATCCATTACTGAAAAAGGAATAGAAAAGGTAGAAAAGGCACTGGGAGTAAATAATATCTACGACGAAGGAGGAGTAAGGCATGTTCACCATCTTGAGCAGGCGTTGAAAGCGCAGGTGCTCTTCAAAAGAGATCGCGATTATGTGGTCAATCCGTCAGCTGACGGAGGAGAAATAATAATTGTCGACGAATTTACGGGACGGTTAATGCCGGGCCGCCGATGGTCAGAGGGCCTTCACCAGGCGGTTGAGGCGAAAGAAGGAGTAAAAATTCAAAAAGAATCCAGAACTCTTGCCACGATAACATTCCAGAATTATTTCCGTTTATACAAAAAACTCGCCGGTATGACCGGTACCGCTCGAACATCAGCCGAAGAGTTTCATAAAGTGTACAGTCTTGATGTTGTTGAGGTGCCGACGAATAAGCTGCTGGTAAGAAAAGATATGCCCGACAGGATTTACAAGAATGAAGAAGGAAAATTCAGGGCGGTCGTAGCTGAAATAAAAGAGAAGCATAAAGAGGGCCAGCCGGTATTGGTAGGTACGGTATCAATAGAGAAAAATGAGATGTTGTCCATGATGCTCTCGCGGGATGGGATTCAGCATAATGTCTTGAACGCCAAACAGCATGAAAAAGAGGCGGAGATGCATGCTCAAGCCGGACGGCTTGGCGCAGTAACGGTTGCTACGAACATGGCTGGGCGAGGCGTAGATATTGTTTTGGGGGGCAACCCCCAAGACCCCGAGGAAGCTCGAAGGGTTCGCGAACTCGGCGGTCTTCATATTATCGGGACCGAAAGACACGAAGCAAGGCGCATAGATGATCAGCTTCGCGGCCGCGCCGGCCGACAGGGTGACCCCGGTTCGTCGCAGTTTTTTGTTTCGACGCAGGATGATGTTATCAGAGTTTTTGGCGGTGACCGTCTCCACAATATTATGGAAACGCTCGGCGTGGGCGATGACGATGTGGTGGAAAACAGGTTCATATCGCGGGCGATAGAACAGGCGCAGTCAAAGATTGAGGGCCATAATTTTGACATAAGAAAATATGTGCTTGAGTATGACGATGTGATGAATAAGCACCGCGAGACGATTTATCGGCTTCGCCGAGAAATCGTAAACTCTAAACAAGATCAAAATTCAATCCGCCGGCTGGCGGACAAAATTCAAAACTTTATTGAGAATACGATCAGCCAAGTTGTTGATTTTCATACGCAAGGGGCAAGTTACGAGTGGAATGTTAAGGAGATTGAAGAGTCAGTCAACGCACTGACAAACTCTAAACTCGAAACTCTAAACTCTAAATTTAGCGAAAAAGAAGAACTGAAAAAAGAAGTGTTGGACTTTGTGATACAAAAATATGAAGAGAAAGAAAAAGAAGTTGGGGAGGAGAATATGCGGCAGTTGGAGAAATTAGTGTTGTTAAGAACTATTGACGAACTGTGGATGGACCATATTGAGGCGATGGAATATCTGCGTGATTCGGTGCGGTTGCGTGCATACGGCCAAAGAGATCCGCTGGTTGAATATAAAATAGAAGGGCAGAAAATGTTCCAACAGCTGACGTCAGCCATTGAAGCTCAAGTTGCTAATATCATTTTTAAGGTCTCTCTGATGCAACAACCGCGGCCAACCAAGATGGAAGAACAAAGACCCTTCGTCGCTAAAGCTATGGAGGGCAATCCTGATATAAAACCTCACAAACATCAACCGGTGATAAACGAACCCTCTTACACTAAAGCTTCGGAGGGCAAGCCCGCTCAAGATCAACCGAAAATAGGCAGAAATGATCCCTGTTGGTGTGGGTCAAAGAAAAAGTATAAGCGTTGTCATGGTGCATGACAACGCGCAATCCTGAGCGAGCAAAGCGAGTCGAAGGATAAGAAGTGTCATGGGGCGTAGGGATAAAAAATACAGCTTTTTAGGCTGTCGTGGGACGATAGATTATTTCCCTTGAAGTGCGATTCTGCCATGGCGAGTGATGCGGAGAGCAGTGCGATAGTTTTCGAGGTCGCCCTCTCGCTTGCGATCGACCATTTTCGTCGCTACGAAGCCTTGATCGATGCAGAATATTACTGTAACGACGCCGACTCCCTTGGGAAGTTTATCGTAAACATGCCATTCTCCATCGGAAAGAATCTTTAGAAACTTTCTTGTTGGACTACGCATCGTTACCTCCTAAGGAACAAGGAACTTATACTGAATTAAAGATAACAGTAAAAGTGATAAAATACAATCCGCATGACATTTTCTATAATTCTGCAAATTCCGCACTACAACAGATAGAAAAATGGCTTAAAATAAAGAAAATCCCTGCGGTTGGTTATTGAA
>JACQLG010000022.1 GCA_016204155.1 Candidatus Niyogiibacteriota bacterium
ACTTATAACTTATAACTTTTCTATGCCAAAACAGCCAAAAGAGAAAAAAGAATTAGTGCATACTCCAAAAGGAATGCGCGATATTCTTCCTTCCGAAGTAGCAGTATGGGAGAGGATAGAGACGAAGGCGAAAGAGATCGCGGAGTTTTACGGTTTTCTTCCCATCAGGACTCCGCATGTGGAGCACGCTGATATTTTTCTTCATACGCTTGGAGACGCGACCGATATCGTAGAAAAACAGATGTATACGTTCCGGACCCGCGGGAAAGATGTATTGGCGCTTCGTCCCGAAGGAACCGCTTCTCTGATGCGCGCTTACATCCAGCACGGCATGCGTACATGGACCCAGCCCGTGATGCTCTATTATTCGGGTTCATTTTTTCGCCACGAGCGTCCGCAAAAAGGACGCTGGCGCGAGTTCGGGCAGTTCGGTTTTGAGGTGTTGGGAGCTGACGGGGCGGTCGCAGATGCTTTGGTTATCCGGCTTTCCGTCCTGATGCTGGAAGAACTCGGCATAGGTCCACTGCGAGTACACGTAAACACATTGGGAGATTCGGAATGCCGCGCTGAATATAAAAAAGAGCTTATCGCGTATTTCCGTAAAAAGGTAAATTATCTTTGCAAGGATTGCAGGCGGAGACTGAAGATAAATCCTCTTCGCATTCTTGATTGTGTGGAGGAGAAATGCCATGAACTCGCGAAAGACGCTCCACAGCTTATTGAATATGTATGCAGTGATTGCAAAACGCATTTCCGCGAAGTGATAGAATTTTTGGATAAGGTAGGAATCCCGTATTTTCTTGATCACCGGCTTGTACGCGGGCTTGATTATTATTCCCGGACCGTTTTTGAGATATTTTTGGAAGAAAAGCGCGGCAGCGTTAAGACAGACGATAAACAAAAGAGTGAAGAAAAGGACAAAGAAGACAGCGAAGTAAAACGCGAGCAGGATGAGGATGACTCTTCGCGGATGGTCGCGCTTGCGTCAGGCGGACGGTATGACACGCTTGCCTATGCTCTGGGCATGAAAGAGCCGAAAGATCCGGAAACGGAAGCGCAATGGAAGGGAGCGGTAGGAAGCGCTTTGGGTATTGATAGGATCGCGGAGGAACTTATGAAGAAGCAACAGAAGAAAGACGCTTCCTTCTTCTTTCTTATTCAACTTGGGTCCCAAGCAAAACAGCAAAGCCTCATTTTGTTGGAGCAATTCCGCAAGAACCGCCTGCCTATTGGCTCCTCGCTTTCCAAAGACAGTATTAACCAGCAGCTGAGTTATGCTTCTCATCTGGGTGTTTCGTTCAGCATTATTCTTGGGCAGAAAGAGACAATTGATCAAACGGTGATTGTGCGCGATATGGAAACCGGACTCCAAGAAACGGTCCCGCAGGCAAAACTCCTTGACTATTTAAAGAAAAAAAAGAAAAATAAGTAATATGCCTGACTGCATTTTTTGTTCTATCGCGCATAGGGAGAAAGAAGCGGATATCATTCAAGAAACCGATGACGTAATGATATTTCGTGATATCCGCCCAAAAGCGCCGGTGCATCTTCTCATTGTGCCGAAAAAGCATATCGCGTCAATGATTGATCTTCCGGAAAATGAAGTTGAACTTCTGGGGAAAATGTTCATGGCGGCGCGCGACATCGCGCGCGACCAGGGACTTGACGGGTATAAATTACTATTTAATGTGGGACGCAAAGGAGGCCAATTCATAGATCACCTTCATCTGCATCTTATGGGCGGTTGGGTAGAACAGCAATCAGAGTAAATGAAAAATTTTTCATGTCGTCAAAAAATGTGACAATTATAGAAGTAAGACGGCGCCAAAACGAAACTCCGGTATCGCTTGTTCGCCGTTTTTCGCGCAAGGTCCAACAAGCCGGGGTCGTAAAACACACGCGGAAAGGGCAGTTTCATTTACGTCCGGTTTCGCGCGTAAAGAAAAAAAATTCCGCCATGCGGCGCATTGCGCGCAGGAAAGAATTCGAGCATTTGCGGAAAATCGGAAAACTGAAAAAGAAAAAATAGTTATTATGTCACTGCAAGCAATTATACAAAACG
>JACQLG010000023.1 GCA_016204155.1 Candidatus Niyogiibacteriota bacterium
TATCTACTGCGAGCAGTGCTATAATGCAGAAGTTGTATAATTTCTTATGCAATCAGAAATTAAAATCTGTCAAAATTGCAAAAGCCAGTTCGTTATTGATCCAGAAGATTTTTCATTCTACGAAAAAATCCAGGTTCCGCCGCCGACGTTTTGCTACGAGTGCCGTACCGTCCGCCGGTTGGCATTTCGAAACGAGCTCAACCTTTACAAACGAAAATGCGCCGCGCCGGAGCACGGCGAAGAAATGATTTCAATTTACGCCCCGGAGAAGCCCCTGGTTATTTATGATCAGAAATTTTGGTGGACGGATGGATGGGATCCGTTTGCCTGCGGCCGACCCTATGATTTCTCAAAACCGTTCTTTCAGCAGTGGTTGGAATTGCGTAATTCGTTCCCGCTCATGAGCGTTTCCAATTCCAATGCCATAAACAGCGATTACTGCAACGTGGCGGATCAGAGTAAGGATTGTTATTTGATATCGGGTTCTTTTAACTGCGAGAAGACGATGTATTCTAATCGCGTCAACCAGATTAAGGACTCAAGTGATTTGCATGTGGCGCATCGAAGCGAACTTTGCTATGACGGCGTATATCTCTCAGATTGCTACCGTGTTTTATTAAGTAAAAATTGTTGGCATTGTTTGGATGCATATTTTCTTTATGACTGCCGAAACTGTTCTAATTGTTTCGGCTGCGTAAATTTGCGCAACAAGCAGTACTGTTTTTTCAATGAACAGTTGTCGAAAGACGAGTATGCCAAGCGGCTTAAAGAGCTTGATCTCGGTGATTATGCCACGGTAAAAAAATTGAAAGATAAATTTGTTGAGCTGCAGAGTCGCGCCATTCATAAGTATGCGGACATCCTCCATTCAGTTAATGTCGTGGGCGATAAGGTTGATAATGCCAAAAATTGTTACTATGCCTTTGATATCACCGACGGCGCCGAAGATAGCAAATATATTCATTGGGGCGGTTTGGGGGTGCAGGATGTTTATGACGGCGGCCCCGGCGTGGGCATCGTTAATAACGCATACGAAGTTTTTGATACCGGCCTTGAAGGTTCAATGAATCTTTTCACAAGCGTTGTGTACGGCTCAAACAACGTCCGTTACGCTTTCAATTGCTATAATTGTTCTGATTTATTCGGCTGTATCGGCTTGCGCAGTAAACAATATTGTATTTTGAACAAACAATATGCCAAAGAAGAATATGAGGGCTTGGTTCCTAAAATCATCGCGCACATGAACGAAATGCCGTACGTTGACGGCCGGGGGAGAGTTTACGGATATGGAGAATTTTTCCCGATGGAGCTGAGTCCATTTGCTTATAACGAAAGTGTCGCCCAGGATTACTTTCCGCTTACCAAAGAAGAGGCGGCGAAGCGGGGATATTCCTGGCGAGAGAACGAGGAGCGTCATTACGAGCAGACCATGGCGGCATCGCAGCTTCCGGATAACATCAGGGACGTCAGCGACGATATTCTAAAGCAGGTTATCGAATGCGAGCACAAAGGCGTTTGTAACGATAATTGCACCGTCGCCTTTAAATTTATTCCAGCCGAACTTCAGTTTTATCGCCGTATCGGCATTCCCCTCCCGCATTTTTGTTTCAAATGCCGGCATTATGCGCGGCTGCGTCAGCGCCATCCTCTAAAAACGTGGCGCCGCCAATGCGCGTGTGATTATAAAGTTCATAACAACACGATTAAACACGCGCATCACCTTCAGGGTCGATGCTCAAATGAATTTGAAACGATATACGCTCCCGATCGACCCGAAATCGTTTACTGCGAAAGTTGCTACAATAGTGAAGTAGTATGATCCAAAAAACGGAGACCTGCCAAAACTGTAAAAATAAGTTCGTCATAGAACCCGAGGACTTTTCATTCTACGAAAAAATCCAGGTTCCGCCGCCGACATGGTGCCCGGACTGCCGATCACAACGTCGGTTAGTATGGAGAAACGAAAGAATCCTGTATAAAAGGAAAAACGATGCTCCAAACAAAGATGAATTGCTGATTTCAAATCATTCATCAGATTTTCCTGCTCCGATTTATGATCAGGATTATTGGCGATCGGATAATTGGGATCCTTTGAGCTATGGTCAAGAGTATGATTTTAACAAACCATTTTTCCAACAGTTTAAAGAATTGCTGCAAAAAGTACCGCGAATGAATCTAACCAATCTGCAATCAGTTAATAGTGAATACTGCAATTTCACATACCAAGCTAAAAATTGTTATCTTAATTTTGCAAGCGATATCAATGAAGATACTGCGTATGTCTACCACACGATTTATTGTAAGAACTCGCTTGATTTATTAAGCTGCAGAAAAACAGAATGGTGTTCCGAAGGAATTCACTCCCAAGATTCTTACGAAACCTCTTATTTTTGGTTTTCAAAGGATTGTATAGATTCTCGACTTTTATATAACTGCCATAATTGTCAAAGTTGCGTCGGATGCGTGAATCTTAGAAATGCAAAGTATCAGATTTTTAACCAACAATACGGTAAAGATGAATATTTAGAAAAGGTCAAAACACTTAATTTGGGCAGTCACAACGATTTTCAAAAGGCATTCAGGCAATTCACGGATTTAATAGTAAGATTCCCTCATAAATTTGCTAATATTATTCAGGCCAGAAATGTTTCCGGGGACTATATTACGAATTCTAAAAATTGTTATTTTTGTTTCGATATAGAGGGTCCGGTTGAGGACTGTAAATATATAATTTACGGAGTGCCGAATTTACGAGATTGCTATGATGGTTACGGAACTGGCAATGGAATGGAAATGGCTTATGAAGTAACAAGTGCCGGCGGTAATGCGCAGCGGATCTTTTTCTCGCCCATGGCATGGACTGGCGATTATTATTTTTATTCACACCTTTGTGAAGGAAGTTCTAATATTTTTGGCTGCGTGGGTCTTCGCCAAAAGAGATATTGCATCCTCAACAAGCAATACACCAAAGAATCCTTCGACAAGCTCAGGATAAAGATTATGAAACATATGGAGGAGATGCCGTATACAGATAAGAAAGGGAAAGTGTACAAATACGGCGAATTCTTCCCTCCGGAACTATCCCCCTTCTCCTACAACGAAACCATAGCCCAGGAGTACTTCCCATTAACCAAAGAGCAGGCAATAGAAAAAGGCTACAAATGGAAAGACCCCGAACCGAGAAATTATCAGATCACAACAGCCCACGATCAGCTTCCGGACCATATTAAAGACGTGGATGATTCCATACTTAACCAAACCGTAGGTTGCCAGCACCAAGGTAAATGTAATGAACAATGTTCGGAGGCCTTCAAAATCATCCCCCAAGAGCTTCAATTCTACAGGAAAATGAACTTGCCCTTACCAAGATTATGCCCTAATTGCCGTCACTATCGGAGAATAAAACAGAGAAATCCCCTGAAACTGTGGTATAGAATATGTCAATGTTCAGGTATCCAATCAGACAACAAGGTATATACTAATACCGCCGACCACATTCATCATTCCAAAATCGAACATTGCCCCAATGAATTGGAAACAACATACGCTCCCGAACGACCGGAAATCGTCTACTGTGAGCAGTGTTATAATGCTGAAGTTGTATAATTTAAGTCAGGAATTATGAATCAGGAATCGCGCATTTGTCAAAGTTGTAAAGCCGAATTCGTCATAGCACCCGAGGATTTTTCATTCTACGAAAAAATAAAAGTTTCTCCGCCGACATGGTGTCCGGAATGCCGGATGATAAGGCGATTCGCGTGGAGGAATGAGCGCAATCTTTTTCGCCGCAAAGACGACGCGACCGGGAACGAGATTTTTTCCGGGTTCCCGCAAAATATTTCCGCAAGAGTTTACAATCTTGATTATTGGTGGTCTGACGCTTGGGACCCGATGGAATATGGACGGGAGTACGATTTTTCAAGACCGTTTTTTGATCAATTCCGCGAGCTTCTTTACACCGTTCCATGGCCGGCCAAGAGCGTCATATTTATGACGAATTCCGATTATTGCGATCAAGCTGGATATGTAAAGAATTCTTATCTCTGTTTCAATGCCGGTGAAGTAGAGAATTCCGCCTACTGCATTACTGCTTTTTTCAGCAAAGACAGTTTTGATCTTTATCAGGCCCGGCATAGCGAACTTTGCTATGAAAATTATATGTCGGATGAAAGCTATCGCGTTTTCCTTTCGGTGAACTGCGAGGGCTGTACGGATATCTGGTTTTCAAAGAATCTTGTGGGCTGCTCCAATTGTTTCGGATGCGTGAATCTCAGGAATAAGTCGTATCACATCTTCAACAAGCCGTATTCGAAAGAGGATTATCATGCGTATCTGAAACAATTTGATTTCGGATCGTACCGCGTCAAGGAGGAGTTGACGCGCCGCGCGCATGAATTTTGGAAGCAATTTCCAATGCGGTTCACGCTTGCCATACGCGTTGTAAATTCGACCGGAGAGCATATTGAAAAATCGAAAAATCTCAAATACTGTTATTCCATCCACGAGGGAGAAAATTTAGCTTATTCGCAGTTTTTGGAACCCCCCGCAAGCGATTCTTACGATTATACCAATTTTGGGTGGGCGACTTCACAGATGTACGAATCTCTTACTTGCGGCGATGAATGCGATAATTTTAAATTCTGCTGGGAGTGTTGGCCATCCAGCAGCAATCTTGAATACTGCGCGTTTTGCCGCTCTTCCTCAAATTTATTCGGATGCGTCGGTTTGAAGAAAAAGGAGTATTGTATTTTTAATCGGCAGTACACCAAAGAGGAATATTTCGAGTTGCGCGATAAAATAATCCAGCAGATGAAAGATGTGTCGTATACGGATGCGCGCGGAAGAATTTTTCGCTACGGCGAGTTTTTCCCTCCGGAATTTTCTCCGTTTGCTTATAACGAAACTCTGGCCGGCGACTTCTTTCCTTTGAGCAAAGCCGAAGCGGAGGCGAGGGGATATTTATGGCGTGAGCCGGAACATAAAGAATATAAAACTACAATTAACGCTTCGGATTTGCCGGACAACATAAAAGAGATCGATGATTCAATTCTTAAGGAGGTCATTGGCTGCGTTTCCTGCGGCAGATCTTACCGTATTATACAACTGGAACTTGATTTCTATCGCCGTATCGGTCTGCCCTTACCGCGGCTCTGTCCTAATTGCCGTTTTCTTGGGCGGTTTAAATTTGTGAACCCACCAAAATTATGGCCCGGGAAATGCCAGTGTAGCGGAGCAACAAGCGATCAGCGGCAAGAGACAAGTTATATTTATCGAAATGCCGTCAAACATTTTCATGGCGACGATCATTGCCCCAATGAGTTTGAAACCAGCTATGCACCCGGCCGGCCCGAGGTTGTGTACTGTGAGAAGTGTTATCAAAGCGAGGTCGCATGATACAACACGAAACCGGACAATGCCAAAATTGCCACCGGCAGTTCGTCATCGAACCGGAGGACTTTCTATTCTATGAAAGGATTGGCGTTCCGCCGCCAACTTGGTGTCCGGAATGCCGGATGGTAAGGAGAATGATTTGGAGGAATGAGCGCAGTCTTTACAAACGCACGTGCGAACTTTGCGGGGAAAATACTATTTCAATGTATGCGCCTGGCGCAACCTTCAAAGTTTATTGTCGAGAATGCTGGTATTCCGATAAGTGGGATGCGTCAGCTTATGGAATGAATTATGAGGCGGACATTCCTTTTTTCAAACAATGGCATAAGCTTTTTGTCGCAGTTCCGCTGCTCAATTTGTTTCAAATACGTACGAGTATAAACAGCGAATTCACCAATTACGCCGGCGACAATAAAAGCTGCTATTTATCTTATTCCGTAGTATGGAGCGAAAACGTTGCTTATTCATATGCCGCGGATAAAGACAGAGATTGTTACGACTGTACATTTTTAAAAAATTCCGAGCTTTGCTACGGAAACATCGATGGAAGCAACAACTATAGAAGCACCTACCTGGTTCGTTGTCGGGACTGCGTTGATTCGTCTTTTTTATTCGATTGCGTAAACTGCAACAGTTGTTTTCTGAGTTCTAATTTGAGAAACAAAAATTATGTATTTGAGAATAAACAATATACAGAAGAAGAATATTTCAAAAAAATAAATGAAATAGAGCCGGGAAGCTTTCTCGTTCTCAATTCAATCCAAGAACGTTTCAACGGATTAATTGGAGGGCATTCTGTCCACAAATTCGCGAATATTTTAAAGTCCCTCAATTCAACCGGCCATAATATTTTAAATTCCAAAAATATAAAGGCCTCTTTTGAAGCGTATGATTCGGAAAATATAAAATATTGCGCAAGAATAGCGGCCAGGGCAAAGGATTGTTACGATTGTTATGGCATCGGATCTGGGGAATTATATTACGAAATAATAGCTTCCGGATTTGAGGGATACCGCGCCTTTTTTTCATTTCAAATTGACGCATCCCGGGAGATGTATTACTCAAGTTTTTGCATAAACTCTTCGAATCTCTTCGGTTGCATCGGCCTACGCAACAAACAATACTGCATCTTAAACAAACAATACACCAAAGAAGAATACGAAAAACTTGTGCCTCGGATCATCGAAGGTATGAACTCTGCGCCGTATATAGATAAAAAAGGAAAAGTGTACAAATACGGCGAATTCTTCCCTCCGGAACTGTCTCCTTTTGCCTACAACGAAACCATAGCCCAGGAGTACTTTCCTCTAACTAAAGAAGAAGCTCTGAATCAGGGCTATTCCTGTAAAGACCCCGAACCGAGACAATACACCATAACTATGACCAATGACCAAATACCCGATCGTATCAAAGATGTATCAGACAGCATTCTGAATGAAATCATCCAATGCGCTCACACTTCAATCTTAGGAAGTGGGACTTCCTTAGATTGTAATGAACAATGCTCAGAGGCCTTCAAAATCATCCCCCAGGAGCTTCAATTCTACAGGAAAATGAACTTGCCCCTGCCCCGTCTCTGCCCCAACTGCCGACATTATCAGAGGATTAAACAACGAAATCCGCTTAAGCTGTGGCGCAGAAAATGCATGTGTACGGGAAGAGAATCCGATAATGAAGTATACGAAAATGCCACTGACCATTTTCACGGCGAAGATCACTGCCCCAATGAATTTGAAACAAGCTACGCCCCCGAAAGATCTGAAATCGTGTATTGCGAGCAGTGTTATAATGCGGAAGTTGCATGATATCTAAAACTCCACAATTTGATAGGGCGCTTGAGGAATATTTTTCAAAACTGGAATTGGACGAAAAAGGCGGGCAGTGGCGCACCTGCCGTTTTTCGGGCGAGAAGTTTTACGTGCGGCCGGAGGA
>JACQLG010000001.1 GCA_016204155.1 Candidatus Niyogiibacteriota bacterium
CTTTTCAGACGCTCAAAAAACCCTTATACTGCTTGTATATCACGGGTACTTAACCCGAATGTCCCGCCATTTATTTTATCCATAAAACTATGCTCATAAGATTTTTACAAAAGAATAAATTTTTTCGAGCCATTATATACAAACTTGGAAGGGCAAGAGCCAAACCTCTTATCAGCAGAATGAAACCTTTTTTAAATAAAGAGGAGCGTATGTTAGATATCGGCCCGGGTACTTGTAATATTTACGAACTTTTATTGGAAGAGGGATATGATAATATTACCCCCCTTGATATTCAAGATGTAAGCTTTGTTGATGGCATCAAACCTATTTTATACGATGGACATAAAATTCCTTTTCATGATAATGCATTTGATCTCGCCTTAATAATAACGGTCCTGCACCACACACCAAGTCCTGAAAAAATAATTGAAGAAGCAACAAGGGTATCAAAAAAAATTATCATCATCGAAGATATTTATACGAACATGTTGCACAAATATGTAACCTATTTTTTTGATAGTTTGATAAATCTGGAATTTTTTGGTCACCCCCATACAAATAAAAACGACCGGCAATGGAGGGAAGTATTTCATACATTCGGCTTGAAGATCGTCGAATCAAGATACGATAGATCTTTGATAGTTTTTAAGCATGCAACATATTATCTTGAAAAATAACTATGAGAATTAACTTTTTTGAAGAATACCCCACAGCAGAAAATATGGCCAAATTAGATTTCATTGACTGGCCGTCAACGATACTCCTTGCCGCTCCGTCGTTAAAATTATTTGAAGATGTTCGTACAAAATACGCCAATAAATATCCGCATATCGCTTTTGGCTGGTGGCCGACAATTCCTAGTTCTTATTGGGTATCTGGCCTTGCTAACACGAGCGATCTTGAGCGCCTCTTCGCTGAACTTACTTCAAAAGTACACGAGAAAAAATTGTCCGTTTTGATTGACCTTGAGTTTCCTATAAAAAAGCATCTCTACATAAAAAATATTTTTCGTATTAGGGCAAATAAAAAGAGGATTTTGGAATTTTTTACGGACGCGCCTCGTTTCAATTTAAGAGCGTATACGGCGGAATATCCGGCACCAAACGCGTTGATCTATACATTGTACCAATTACTCGGCATTTCTCCTTCGTTCAAGTTTCAGCACACAAAACTGCCAATGTGCTATTCGAGTATAGGACTTAGATATTTTGGCGAGAAAATATGGAATAGTGTAAAAAGTTTTGAAAAGAAATTTGCGCAAGCAAATTCTGATCGAGTTGGTTTTGGTCTAGGCGCTACTGCGATAGGAATGTCTGGGAATGGACAAATAATCACTCCGAAACAGCTTGCCGAGGATATTGACTGGGCGAATGGATGTGGTGTCAAAGAAATATTTATTTTCCGTTTAGGCGGATTGAACGAATCTTATGTATCAGTTTTAAAAGAATTTGCCGCTCCATAAAACTTTGTTATACTGATCATATGCCGCAAGAAATAAAAACATCGTTTTCATGGCACGCGCCCGAATATGTTTACCATGAAAAAGACGGAAGATGGTATGCAATACTTGGCATCATAACGCTTCTTTTGTTGGGAATAGCTTTCTTCTTGAATAATTTTCTGTTTGGGATATTAATAATAGTGGCGTCTTTCGCACTCGCCCTCTACGGCGCAAAGCGCCCGAAAATAGTTACATTCTCCCTAACCACGCAAGGTATCCGAATTGATGATCGCCTCTATCCATACGAAAACATCCGTTCATTCTGGCTTCATTATGATCCTCCGGCATTCAAAGAATTAAGCATCGTATTTCGAAAAACAATCATGCCGCGCCTCACGCTTCCTCTGGAAGATGCCGACCCAAACGAGATACGCGAAATCCTCATTAAATATGTGAGCGAAAAACCCCACGATCAAACGCTTTCAGATACTCTGTCGCGCGTACTTCGTTTTTAACATTCTATTTCGCTCCGATATGTATCGGAGCGTAGTTGGGCCCTCGTCGTTCAACGGACAGGACGCAAGCTTGCGGAGCTTGTGATTGAGGTTCGATTCCTCACGAGGGCGTTTGAAATTTTAGCCAATTTTACGCATGATGGATGCATGCATGCTCCTCTTTCAAACTATCTCAATCTCACGCCACACCACGAAAAAGCTCTCCGCTATTTGGGCATACAAACCGTGCGAGACCTTTTATATTTCTTCCCTATCCGATACAAAGCATTCGGCGAAGAAAAACTTATCGCGGATCTCGCCGAAGGCGAAGAAGCAACAATACAGGGGCGAGTGATTTCTGCCAAGGCCGAAAAAACCTGGAAGAAAAAAATAAATATCGCGACAACCGTCGTCTCCGACGGAAGCGCCTCCATCCGCATCGTCTGGTTCAATCAGCCATATATGGCACATATCCTGTCCGGTAATGCCGCGCATATATTCTCAGGGAAAATACAGCGCGACAAAAAAGGATTATATATCGCAAATCCCCGGCTTGAAAACAAAACTCCCTTCTCAAAAGAAAAAGAGATTGTAATAGATAAAGCAGATAAAGGCGGCGCGCTCATCCCTTTCTATTCCGAAACAAAAGGAATAACATCGCGATGGATCTCTTTTGCTCTGCAGAAGATATGGAACGCAATAAAGCATGGGCACATAACTCTTCATGACCCGATCCCCGAAGACATACGCACGCGCTACCGCCTTCCTGACCTGTCGCGTGCGCTCCTCGCCATACACATGCCGCAAAAACATGCCCACATTGAAACCGCGCGAAAACGATTCGCATTTGAAGAAATATTTTTTATACAGCTCATACGCCAAAAAGATCGAATTGTGCGCACATCCTTTCCTTCTTTTCTATTTGAAAAACCGGATTCGACTCTTCCGTCTTTTTTAGAGGCGCTTCCCTATGAACTTACCGGCGCGCAAAAACGCGCAGTTGATATAATTTTTGCAGACCTTAAAAAAACTTCCCCCATGGCACGGCTCCTGGAGGGCGATGTCGGCTCGGGAAAGACCGCGGTTGCATCCGCCGCGATTAATGCTGTTTTTGCCGCTGGGAAACAATCGGCCTTCATGGCGCCGACCGAGGTTGTTGCGCGCCAGCACTATCAGGAATTACAAAAACTTTTTGCAGGGAAACGCATCCGCATCGGACTTATCACTTCTTCAGAATCGCGTAAATTTCCGTCAAAGATCAGAAAAGACCAAGACACGCATATCTCCAGAAACCAGCTTCTGAAATGGATAAGCACGGGCGAGATAGATGTTCTTATAGGGACGCACGCGCTGATACAGGATAAAGTAAAATTTAAACATCTTGCGCTCGCGGTCGTTGATGAACAACACCGATTCGGCATACGCCAACGAGCAAATCTCGTTACGGACAAAACTACAAACTCTCCGATTCCTCATCTCTTAAGCATGACCGCGACGCCCATCCCGCGCACGCTTGCACTCACCATGTACGGCGACTTGGATTTAACGCTTTTGGATGAAATGCCGCCGGGGCGAAAACAAATCAAAACACACATCGTCCCGCCCGAAAAACGAGATGACGCCTACGAATTCATGCGAAAGGAAATTAATGCGGGAAGACAGGCATATGTTGTCTGTCCGCGGATAGAAGAAGAAGCGAAAACAGACAATCCCCTCTTTTTAGACATGAAATCGGTAAAGGTGGAATATAAAAAACTCAAAAAAGGAGTGTTTCCGGAATTTGAAATAGGCATGCTTCACGGCCGGATGCTTCCGAAAGAAAAAGAAAAGGTAATGAATGATTTCCGCGACGGAAACACTCGCGTGCTTGTTGCGACATCCGTCATTGAAGTGGGCGTGAATGTGCCGAATGCAACCATGATTATGATTGAAGGCGCTGAACGTTTCGGCCTTGCGCAACTCCACCAATTGCGCGGGCGCGTGTTGAGAAGCACGCACCAACCCTATTGTTTTATTTTTACTGATTCAAACTCTCAAAAAACACGGGAACGCTTACATACTTTAGTTACCGCAAAAAACGGCTTTGAACTTGCAGAATATGACCTCGCATTCCGTGGCGCGGGCGAACTGGCAGGCATAAAACAGTGGGGCATTTCTGATGTTGCAATGGAAGCATTAAAAAATATCAAAATGGTGGAAGCGGCACGGATAGAGGCGCAAACATTGCTCAAAGAAGACCTTGAATTAAAAAAATATCCGCTCCTCCAAGAACGGATAGAAAAACTCAACCAAACAACAATCCATTTCGAGTAGTGCTTCTATTCTCCTATTCGCGCGAATTAGAGAAACAAAAAAACAAACACTCTAATACATTATTGTTCTGTAATTTTTTTGCGATACTTCGGCGTTACCCAAAAACCCAAGGGTTTGTTGAATATCAGACGGGTTTGTGTTTCTAATCCTGGAACTGAACCGAATAATAAAATCGTAATCGGCACAAAAATCCATTGAACAATCTGTCCCAAAAAGGCAAATACGCTCTTTCCTTTCGGGCGCGGAGGTAGAAATGAAAACGATACAATCACCAACAAGATAAGCCCCAGAAGAGCAGAGCTCATCAAAAACTGGAGGAGCCGCGGCAGATTATACGACAAAAGCGTAGTATTAAATAATTCTCCTCCCAAAAAAATAGGCAGCCAGCCCGCAAACAATAAAAGCGGCGGGTTAGTCGCAAGAGACCAAAATCCTTCGACCTGTATAAAAATGGCATACGCCTTCTTTTGCCAAGGAATTTTTTTATTCTTTATGCACCCGTACAGCAAATAAGGAATGTTTTCCGCTCCCCACATCCACCTGCGCTGCTGGCGATATACCTGCTTTGCCGTCTGCCAAAAACTTTTACCGACATTCGCATCCATTGAGACGGGATAAAGCAGCGGCACGACCCGATAATCACCGTCATAATATAAAAACCCATTCCAGAAAATACGCGAGTCCTCCGATACTATATTTGTCTGCCAATATCCGACCTCCACAAGCATCTTCAGGCTCATAGAATGAGATGAAAACGTAACAAGGCGCTCCGGCCGCTCCTGTTCCATCATTTGCCAGAACGTATTTGACGTTGCGACAACGCGCGACAAAAAAGGCGCTGACCATATATTATTGTTATACAACGGCACTGGCTGGAACGAAGAACGGTAGGGTTTCTCTGCTGTTAAAAAATGGTATGAGACGCAATAAAAATATCCGGGATACACCTGCGTATCTATGTCAAAAGAAGACACGATAACGTCTTCATACGAAATTCCTTTCGCGTCAATAATTTTTTCTGTCGCTTTTTTGAGGGCATAAGACGCATTTGACCCTTTCCCCGGCATTTCACCGGGTAAGTCTTTCGGATGGAATGTAACCAGAAATGAGCCGAATTCATGCGCAAACCGTGTTTTTATTCGCTCCGCGCGCGCACGCGCTTCCTCGCCTGCCCGCTCTTCCATTGCAAGCAGAACAATAAAGCGCTCCCGAGGCCATTGGGTATGCATAAGAGATTCAAGCGCATCCATAATAACTTCATCCGGCTCATTATAGGTGGGTAAAACAACTAATTGATATATAGAATGCCATTTTAAATTTTTCATGCGGCGCTTCCAATCAACCTTTTCGAAATGGCGCAATTGAAGCCAATTGGAACGGAGATGCGCCATTAAATAAAATGCCCGTATCACCCACGACAAACTGAACAATAACACAAAGACCGCGGCTCCGATGGGCCAAAGCCATGAGAGAAGCACAATGCCGATAAGAGTCCCCCACGAAAGGATGCCGGGCGCCATTTCAAAAAAACGGTAGAGATGCCTGTCCCCGCCTTCTAGGTCCTTGTGAGACCCGATACGTAAATAATCGCGCTTCGTCATGAGATAAAACTCATATATTCAATAATTTTTCTAATAGGTCCAACGCGATAACTTCCGACAACAAATGTAATATACAATGCAATGAGAAGAAGATAAATGAGCGGCGCGGTATTAAAATCCCATATCATAATAATTACAAGCACCAAACCGGCTGCTATTTCAATCGCACTTAAATAACCCTTTCGATAATACAGTAAAGTTGAGCGCGCACTGCCAATAGTATCCTTCATTTTCTCAAAACGCCTTCTTACTGCGATGATTGCAAGCACACAGAAAAAAGAAGCGATGAGGAGTAAAAAAGGCATCGCTGCTCCTACAAGATAGATCCCCAATACCCCACGCAAGGGATGGGTAATGGCGATTATAAATTCAAGATAAGGAATACGTTTTGCCATAAATGAATAAAAAATATTTATGGCAAAAAAAAGTAAAAAAAGGAAAAGTATTATCTTACCAAACCATAAC
>JACQLG010000025.1 GCA_016204155.1 Candidatus Niyogiibacteriota bacterium
ACTAATAACTTATAACTTTTGCAACGCCTTCATTGCCGCTCTTGCATTATTAATCTTATTTTTCGTGCGGGAAAGAAGTTTTGCGGTTGCATTTTGCACTCCTGCAAGATCAAGAACGGTACGAACGGCTGAACCTGCAACAAGCCCGCTTCCTTCACGCGATCTTCGTATCATCACGCGCGCGCTTGCAAAACGCGCATCTGTATCATGGGGAATTCCGCCCTCTTTCGTAAGCGGAACAATAATCGCATTTTTCTTTGCGTTCCGAAACGCCTTGTCCATCGCGAGCGACGTATCAGCGCCTTTCCCGACGCCTACACCAACCTTCCCCTTGCGGTTTCCCGCAACAATAGTTACGCGGAAACTAAACCTGCGCCCTCCAGCCTCTACCCGCGCAACCCTCCGGAGGTCGATCATTTTCTGTTCAAATTCCGGCTTTTCACTGCGAAATGATTTTCGCGCGCCCGTTGCGCGCTGCGTTTTTGACGTTTTTGCCGTTGTATTCACTTTCATATAGTAGTGAAAAATAGCAAAAAAAGCAATATAAAAAATTCCAGCCGATAATCACATCAAACTGGAATCTATATATACTATACGTTTTTTTAAGATCCGCGATCCTCATTGCCAATTACCAAAATCCGTAAATGATCAACACCCCCGCTGTATCACGCTCATCTTTCGTGTTAATGCGAACCCCTACGCCTGCGTAAATGTTCTTAAAAACCTTATAGGACAGGTCAGATGAGAATTTATAATTTTTCAAATCATGAATATGCGTACTAATATCCTGGCGCAGAGCGACATCTCGATTGCGATACCGCATAGCAATTTTTGCCTGTTCCTTAAAAATATCATAGGAAAGGGTCGCGCTAAACGGCTTACGCTGGATCCTTAAAGAAGCAATCGGCTTGACCGGGAAGTGTTTAAGAGACGTAAAGTTAATATCTTCCCCAAGATCAATGTTGGCCCCTAAGCCGACCTTTACTTTCCAGAACGTATAATAGATAGCTGGCTCAAACAATTTCGTCTCGAGCGTATTCAATCCCGAGTCATCTACACCAAAAATGTTGAAGTGATCGGTCTCTGCGTCTATGGTTCGCGACATCGCACGAACCAGCATCCTTTTTAAAAGCGCGGGAATTTTTGCATTGCACTTAAGGAACACGCAGAACGCTTTAGGCATCTCATTTGTGAGAGCGTTCTCTGTATTTTGATATGGCATCATGAGCAGAAAATACTTTGCCTCGAGCATGAATTCTCCTGCCAGCTTTTCAGAGAAATTTTCAGATAAATCTTTTATCTTGCCTCCAAAACTTCCAAAATCATACCCACGGACATCAGCTGCATATAACGATACAAAAAAGAACAATAAAACAATGAAATGTCTCATTCTTCATACCCCCTTCATTGTGAATTTTTATTGATTATAGTAGCACGTTAAAAATATCTTGTCAAGTTATAGGTATCCTGATACTATATCTATAGTATGCCTAACGCGCCAACCCTTCTCATTATCGGCGATTCTCAAAATATTAAACGCTTCGCTCCGCATTTTCAAAGCGAAGGATTTAAACTGCTTGTCGTAGAAAAGATCTCGGAAGCCCTCTTTGCAGCGCAACAAAACCGCCTCCATGGCATTGTTTTCATTGTCCCCGTTTACTGGCAGCCGATTACGCATTTTGTGGAAGAAGTCCGCAAACTGAAAGGATATGCTCATTTTGAAGTCCCTATTTTTTATCTCGGAAAACTCATTGAAGGCGAAGATCAGAAGATTCTCCAAAAACACGGGGTTAAAGTGCTTACTCTGGGACCCGTCCCCGACAGCGAAATCGCCCGCTATGTTTCGACACAGATACAATATTAAAAAAATATAGCGACTTTGCTATTTTATTCGCTGATATGCTACCCTAGAAAAAAGAGTCATTTTAATAAAAGGAGGCGTTCGCCATGGGTGTCGTTCTTACGAATGAAGCAAAAATTGGACTTTTTTCAAAAAGGATTCTTACGCTCACCGAAGATAATTTTAAAGACAAACAGATCAACGAACTGATAGGACAATTGGTAATTTTCAACTTCGAAAATAAAGATCCGGTAACTCTGCTTATCGACAGCGATGGAGGATGCGTTGAAGCGGGATTCAAGTTCTATGATTTTCTGCGATGCAGCAGCGCTCCGGTAACCGGCGTTGCCATTGGCCAATGCAAATCAATGGGAATCGTAATTCTTCAAGGATGCAACAAGAGAATTGCCACGCGCCATAGCTTTTTTGCGCTCCATAGCATGAAATGGAAAGATGAATTCGAAGTATTACAAAATCCGCATATGCAATTCCGTAAAGAATTTCGAGAAACAAAAATTCTGCAAGAAAAGTATATTAATGTTCTTGCCGGAAGAAGCGGCACCGATAAAAAAATAATACGCTCCCTCATATGCAACGGCGATAAGTTTAATAGCGACTTTAGTCCTGAAAAAGCTCTCACAATAGGCCTTATTGATGAGATAGTCGAAACCTACGATCTATTTTCTTAAAAAATTACCCCTGCGCTACGCAGGGATTTTTATTTACTCCGCAAACTCCACAAAAAATATAGTCAAAATAAAAAAGGTCCGCTACCTTGCGAGGGCGAACCCAGAGAATCCGTTACGGATTCATGCTTGCTTCCAGTCTAGATACTAAAACTTTGACTTGGAATCTTATTGAAGGCCAAGATATTTGAGCACCCGTTCCCCCATTACCTTCTCAATCTGTCCCGTTTCTACATAATAACGGAGAAGTTGTGCAAGAGGATATTTTACATGAACCTTATATCCTTCACGTTGAAGGCGTTCTACGCCGCCCTGCTGGCGGTCCACAAGCACCACGACATCTGTAATCAAAAGCCCGCCTTCTTTGAGCGTATTGATAACCTCAAGCTTACTGTCTGCTTTCGTGATGATATCATCTACCACAAGGGCGAGTTGGCCGGACTTGAACGTTCCATCGATTGAAGATCCGGAACCGTGTGTTTTCTCGCCGCCGCGCGGAGTCACCATGGGAACCCCAAGTCTTTCAGCAAGTATAGCAACGAACGGCGTTGCCGCGGTTGGCACGTCAGCGAGCACGTCATAGGGAATGCCTTGAATCAGTTTCTGGTATTCATCCACTACGATCCGACGCTCTGCAGGATGGGAGCGCACGACCCTTAAGTCTATGTAGATAGGCGAGAGAGGGGCGTCGGGATTTGTCTCGTGAAGTTTGAGACGAAACTCCCCGAATTTAACTGCGCCCGCCGCAAATAACGCATCTGCACATTTGTCCTTCATAACTACCTCCTTTTTTCTATCGGTATTGATTGATAAGATCGCGGAGTTTTTCTGTCTCGTGTCGTGCGGCTTCCGCGAAATCCGCTCCTTTCGAAGCGAAAATGATGCCGCGCGAGGAATTGATGATCATACCCTGTCCGCAGCTATCTTTACCCGCGGAAACAGTCTTCTCCACATCGCCGCCTTGAGCGCCGACCCCGGGAATGAGAATTGGGATGTCTCCGACAAGTCCGCGGACTTCGCGGAGTTCATCGGGATATGTTGCGCCAACGACAAGCGCGCAATTTTTGTTCTTATTCCACTCGCTTGCCACACGACGTGCGACAAAGCGATAGAGCGGCTCGCCGTTCACGGACAAGTCTTGGAACTCACCCGCGCCCGGATTGGAAGTCCGACAGAGCACGATGATGCCTTTTTCCGTTCGCGCGAGAAACGGCTGAAGCGCTTCGGCTCCGAGATATGGATGCACAGTGATCGCGTCCGCATGGAGATATCCGAACGCCGCATCTACATAACCCGCATTGGTGCTGCCGATGTCAGCGCGCTTGGCATCAAGGATCACCGGAACGTCCGGCGCGATAGCGTGGATATCCGCGATGGTTCGGTGCAGAGCCTCGATGCCATCACAGCCGTACGCCTCGTAAAATGCGATATTCGGCTTGTAGGCGCACACGAGGTCTCTTGTCGCTTCCACGATTGCACGGTTAAAAACAACCTGAACTCCTCCTGCATTCATGTACTTGGAATGCTGGATGTGCTTAGTTGGAATTTTCCAGACATCGCTGTCGAGTCCGACACAGACGAAGTTACCGCGAGACCATTGGGCCTCCAGCATTTTTCGGAAGTTTCTATCATTCATGTCGCTGTCCTCCTATTCTTTTAGTTGGGAATATACGATCCAAGCCCGACAATCGAGCTTAATACCAAAATTACATTAACAAGAGCGTAAATAAAAATCAAGCAATGGAAATCTATGCGGAACATACAAAAATGTTCAATCTCGGAGATTGAACATTTTTGTGGATCAAATGGACTTCGTGAGGATTAGTTGGAACCAGATTTTTGAAGAACTAAAGGAATGGCAGCTCTTGCGCGAATTTGAATATATTGTTAAATATGATAAAGGGTACGCGCTAGGAGGATGCTAATGAGAAAAAGCACGGAGAAAGAAATTCAGGAAGTGACCGCCCTCGTCTTAGATACTCGCGCAAGGATAGAAGAACTTTTACAAAATGGGAAGAAGGTTCACATTATTTGGGATTTTGACGGCGTTTTGATGGATAGCAGAAGTGATGATGTGTTTACGCTCACGGGATTTAATCTCGAGGCATATTTTGCTCACGAAGAACGTTTACTTTTTCAGAGTCCCGATCGAGGCTTATGGCTTCTACCAATTGCACATAATGCTGGGAGTATACCACGCTTTCCGCCAGAGCGTTTTACGCAAGATATTGTAACCGCACGCTCGAGTACTCTTGCTATTCGGGTACATATGTTCTGTCTTGCGTGGAGCCTTCCTATACGCTGGATACTCTTCTTAGGACATCAGCCAAAACAAGGGTCGTATCGTATTATCCTAGAATCACTAAAAGATGATCTCGATTATTATATTTTCTGTATTGACGATAGCGCTAAACACATTGAAGCGTTCAAAAACGTGAGCACAGAAATGGGCCTGGACAGCCGCACATTCGGAATTGTATCTCCGATCGTAAGAACATACACGAAAGAAGAGCTAAAAGAATATTTTGATCGTGTAATGAGCGCGGTAGGTAATACACCGCTACGAGTAAGAGACCCCTCGGATGATGTGAACGGGTTTCTTGTGCTCCCGGAAGGGCTTAAACAGTTCAAAGCAGAGATGAATACCGTGGTGAGTCAACAACACAGCTCCGGCCATTATTTTGAACTGCGGAATGCGTTCATAAAAGCATTTGGCGAGGTTGGGACGGGACGTTTTAAAACAGACGATGACTTAAATCGGGCAATGTATGAATTTATTTTGGGACTACATTGTTCGTAATAAATATGGTACTGGGCTTTCAATTCAAGTGGAAGCCCTATTTTTTATTTCAAAAAGTTAAACGAGTCCCAAGGCCAACTACGGTAGATAAAAATTGTGCCGATAAATAAGGGGTGATTTTCGTAATGGACTTCGTGAGGATTAGTTGGAACCAAATTATTTCTTTTCTCCGCTATATCTATCCTTGTCCCGCCTAGTAACTTTATCAAAACTCTTTCTTATCGCTTTATCCAAATCTATATTATTTGAGTTGGCAAAACAAATAAGTGTATAGATTATATCCCCAATTTCTTCTCCTAATTCTTGCTGTTTTTCGTCACTTCTTTTTGGCTTATCACCATAAAGGTGATTTACAAGTCTTGCAAATTCACCGCACTCTTCATAAAGTCGTGCCAGAATTGATAATGGAGACCAGTATTTCCAATCATTTTCCTTGAACCATTTATCTAATTCTTCTTGATATTTTTTCATATGCGTATAGTAACTTGAATTAAAATAGTTTACCGTGGATTAATGGACCCAGTGGGACTCGAACCCACGGTCTTTAGTATGCCATACTAACGCTTTTCCTCTAAGCTATGGGCCCTTAATTTTTTTAATAATAGAGTGTGGCAAAGACAATCTTTAAATTTTCCTACTTATCGCGAATCAAGCAATATAAAAGATAAGCACATTATTTTTCATCTTCCTTTTTATTGATCATCTGTGAAACCTCACTAACTTTTTCGCTTATTGCTATTATTTCATTCTGTAATGACATCTTTTTCTCTTCAAGCCATTCTGCAACCTTTTCACTTCCTTCATTACGCGCCTCTTTTTGCCATCTTATCACTGCTGCTTGCATGAGAGTAATAGTATCTAGATCATGATTAATCTTCTCTGCGATCTGATACAATGTATAGACGTTCAATTTTTCAAGATTTTCCTCCTCACCTTCTTCAAAATAACCTGAAATAATCGACTGAAGGCGGGAAAATTTCTTCGAATCTGATTTTTCTTCAAGACGCTCAGGAGATTTATTATATTCTTCCTTCGGCATAATAAAATCAAATATTATATAGGGATATATAAAAAACGACCTTTCTACTTTTTAAAAAGTTTTTTAAGTTGCTTAATTTTATTCATCTTCTCCCACGGCAAATCCAAATCGGTGCGCCCGAAATGACCGTATGAGGCAACCTGCCGATATATCGGGCGGCGCAATCGTAAATGCTTAATAATCATCCCCGGACGAAGATCAAAAACTTTTCGCACTGCTTTTGAAATTTTTTCATCAGATACTACGCCTGTTCCGTAAGTATTTACCGTAATTGAGAGCGGCTGGGCAACACCGATAACATAGGCAAGTCGAACTTCTGCGCTCTTTGCAATCCTTGCTGCCACAATATTTTTTGCAACCCAGCGGGCGGCGTAACTTGCTGATCGGTCAACTTTTGTCGGATCCTTGCCGGAAAACGAACCTCCTCCGTGCGGAACAGCCCCTCCGTACGTATCAACGATTATTTTACGTCCCGTTAAGCCGGAATCCGCCTGCGGCCCTCCTATAACAAAACGGCCGGTCGCGTTAATAAAATATTTTGTCTTTTTATCAAGCAAGCCCTTCGGGATCGTTTTCTTTATCACTTCGCGCTTGATATCGGCGCGCAATTTTTTCATATCTATATCGGGATCATGCTGTGCTGCTATCACAACATTCGTAACGCGCTCCGCTTTTCCGTTTTTATATTCCAGCGTTACTTGGGACTTTCCGTCGGGACGAAGATACGGCAATATATTCTTTTTGCGGACATACGCAAGCCTGCGCACAAGATCGTGCGCAAGCGTTATGGGCAGGGGCATAAATTCTTTTGTTTCATCTGTCGCATATCCGACCATCAATCCCTGATCTCCCGAACCGAGTTTTTCCAATTCCTCTTTTTCCGTCAATTTACCCACTCCGCGCGCAATGTCAGGAGATTGCTCCTGAATTGCAGTCATAACGCCGCAATGAGCATAGTGGAAACCAAATTCCGGCTTACTATACCCTGCTTCTTTAATAACATCGCGGACAATAGCTGGAATATCAATATATGCTTTCGTGGTTAATTCGCCAACAACAAAAACTTGGCCGCTAGTCGTCATTGCCTCAATCGCTACCCGCCCGCGAGGGTCTTGCTTCAGTACTTCATCTAAGATCGCGTCTGAAATACTATCGCATAATTTATCAGGATGCGCAGATGTAACGCTCTCAGAATTAAAAAATGATTTCATAAAAAATATATTAAAATATTAAAAAAATACTCATCCCCTCGGAGGGAATTGAACCCCCATCTCTTCCTTAGGACGGAATAGCTC
>JACQLG010000026.1 GCA_016204155.1 Candidatus Niyogiibacteriota bacterium
AAGAAAAAGGATTTAAGTTAAATATCCAATAGAAATCAATTTTGTGATACGCTTATATCATGAACGCCGAAAAGGTGCCTTTGCCTCAAAATAACGAGTTGCCATTGAATATTCGAGAATCGAAGAAACATACCGAAGGCCTTGAGTCAATAGTTTGGAAAACGCTCGTCCAGAATAAAGATGAACAAGAAAAATTGGTTGCATTGAAGCAAATTAAGAGAGAGCAATTTGCTACTGATGAAGAAATGCGCAAAAGCAAAGAATTTTATGATTTTTTGAAGGGCTTTCCTAAATTTTCCAAATTTGTTCCGGATACTTTATATTTTAAAGCGCGCATGTCCTCGGGCGAAAAAGTAGGGGGGTATGCTTTGCAGCACTTTTGGGAAGGAAAATCGCTTGACAAAATAAAAGACGAGGAATTATATAAAGACCCTGACGTGGTTCGGCAGCTTTTAGAATTTGCGAATGCCGCATCTGAAATTCTTCAGAAAACACGGAAAGAAAAAATCCCGAAACCAGATTTTTATACTGCGTACAACGCTGATACGCGGGCGGTCATTCTGGGAACTGTTCTCGCTAATCCTCGATATTCAACTAATGTTGTTATCAGCGAGAAACCAAATGAAAATGGCCAGCGCGTGTTCTTTATAGATACCGGAGTTAATTCCTATGAACGGATGAGTAAGATAGCTGAAAATTATGGCCGTGAAATCGGGGGACGCTTGCAAGAATTACAGTTTAAGCGATGGGCGGGGAAACTCCAGAAAATTTTAGAAAATGGGAAAATAAAATAAAAAAAGAATAAAATTATATCAACACACCAATCAAAATTAAAATTAATCAGTGACAATTATGGAGAATAAAGATACTAATTATATGGTTCCGTTTGCGATTATTGTCGCGGGTATGCTCATTGCGGGAGCAGTTATTTATTCGTTGGGAAATAATGCCGGTACTCGAACCGCAGAGACTGGAAATATTGCCGGCGATACGGCGTTACAGCCGACCGGCCCTGTAGCACTGGACAACATCAAACCGATTAGCGACAAAGACCACATTCTCGGCGATCGGAATGCGCAAGTTTTTATTGTTGAATTTTCCGATCTTGAGTGTCCGTTTTGCAAAGGATTCCACTTCACCATGCAGCAGTTGATAAATGAATACGGCAAAGATGGGCGAGTGGCGTGGGTGTATCGTCATTTCCCGCTTGATTCCATTCATCCCAAAGCGCGAAAAGAAGCAGAGGCGACCGAATGCGCTGGAGAGATTGGCGGCAACGCGAAATTTTGGGCCTATACGGACCGCATTTTTGAAGTAACGCCGTCAAACAACGGTCTTGATCCAAATGAATTGCCAAACATAGCGGAATTTGTTGGAATTGATCGGGCGCAATTTGAAGAATGTTTGACGAGCGGCAGGTATGCCCAGCATGTCGCCGATGACCTTGCCGATGCAATAAATTCCGGCGGTCAGGGAACGCCCTACAGCGTGGTTATCGCGCCGAACGGAAAGAAATTCGTCGTTTCCGGAGCCCAGCCATACGTATCTGTAAAATCGGTTGTTGATATCGCGCTTCAGGAAAAATAATCATAAGCATCCAATGAGCAAAAATTTCATGCAGATAATACTGCAAGCCGGACAAAAAGTTTTCGGTGCGCCATTTTACGCGATCATGGCGATTGTCTTTGCGGTTGCTGCATTTCTTTTCGCTGTCTGGCTGCCGAATATCGGCCTTATCTCGGATGTGTTTACTCATTCAAGCGCTTCGCTTGGAGATAAACTGCGTCTTGCGATAACGCTTCTTGGAAGCATACGAACCAATTTCAGTTTTCTTTCGGCGACCTACACAATTCTTATCGCGTTGCTTTTCGGCATTAATATCACCATGATTGCCTATTATCTTAAGCAAAGAATAGGAATGGCTGATCGCGGAGGATTCTTTGTCGGACTTGGCGGTATGGCAAGCGGCGTGTTGGGAATTGGTTGTGCCGCGTGCGGATCGTTTATCTTGACCGCAATGCTCTCGTTTATAGGCGCGTCGGGATCTCTTGCGCTTCTACCGTTCAATGGAGGAGAGTTTGGTTTTTTAAGCATTGTTCTTTTGAGCGCGTCCATTTTTCTGATTTCTCGAAAAATAACAAATCCTCTCGTCTGTAGACAACGTTGAAATATGCAGAAACGCGTATCAATCTCAATAACTGTCGCGGCCCTGATTATAGGCGGGGCGTTTTACCTTTCTTCGGGGGGAAAAGATACGGATCCCTTGCTTATGGAAAGTGTGGATCAGGCGCTTGTGGCGAAATTCGAGGTCCTAAGTCAAAGCGGCAATTCTTCTTGTTCCGGAACATTTAAAGAATCTATTGCCGCAATGCCCGATGCAAATCGCCTGCAAGGTTCATGCTGCAGCAAAATGAGTTTACACCGATACAGCGAGCAGGTAGAAGGGCTTCAAGAGTTCAAAGCCGTTCCCAATCAGAACATCGCCGAAATACCTGATGATCCGTATGACATTGAAGCGGGTCTTGCCAAAGAATTATTGTCTTATTACGATCTTGCACTCACGCCGGAAGAACAAAAAGCATATGACTATGCCATGTTGAATTCAAGCGAAAAAGGTCCATGCTGTTGCAAATGCTGGAGGTGGTATGTTTATGGCGGTCTCGGCAAATATCTTATTAAAAATCATGGCTTTACTGGCGAGCAGGTAACCGAAGTGTGGAATCTCTCCGACGGTTGCGGCGGCGACAACGAACACAAGCACTAGGATAGTTTTTGACAGTTTTTATATTAGTCTTACAAAATGACCGATCGGACGTTTTGTAAGCTTTTGTGAATGTTGTCAGTTGATGGACAACACTCTGTGTTGTCCATGTATGTACGGAAGATTTTTATGGCTTTACACACAGCACAAAGTATGCTACTGTGTTTTTAGATTTTCTTAGGGAGGTATTTTAAAAATGGACATGCCGGCAGTAATTGCAGTCGGTGGCACGATTGATGCGCAAGAATATAATTTTGAAGAAGGTAAGGTAATTACGTTTGGCGATCCCGCCGTGAAAGATATTTTACAAGTTGGACGTATACGGAACACCGTCACATCTTCTAAGAATTATTTGGGAGAAGAAGCAGATATCTATGTATTGCCTCAAAAAGACAGCCTTGAGATGACCGATGATGATCGGATGAGACTCATGATTCTCTGTTTGTTAATTAAGAAGGAGCGAATTCTGATTACTCATGGGACCGACACAATGGAGAAAACTGCAGAATTTTTATCAGAACATATCCTTGAGAAGACGGTGGTTTTAACCGGAGCAATGGAGCCATATCGTTTTAATGGGAAAGAAGCAAGTTTTAATGTTGGTACTGGATTGATGGCTGCACAAACTTTGCCAGATGGAATATACGTGGCGATGCACGGACGATATTTTAAAGCTGGCCGGGTAAGGAAAAATAAACGAGAAGGATACTTTGAAGAGACTGGTCCTCCCTTTGATGAAAAAAGGGATAGGCAAGATCGGGGTTATAAGAAACTTCTTTCTTCTTTAATGTCTCGTGTGTCTGCAAAAGTTTTTCTAGCAGATACATTTGCTGATGGAGAGTTCGTTGTGGGGAGAATTCCTAAAGAAGCGGGAAATGTTTATGATGTTGAATTATCCAAAAAAGAACTGAATGATATTCCCGTCAAAGAAGAATATTATACGGCCGGATATCCTCCAGGAAGCCTTGAGCGTTTTGTGGGACCTGCAAATCATACGAATATGTGGATAGTATCAGGAAAATATTTCGGCATGAAAGAAGATATTTTTATAGCGTCAGGCAATTTTATTATCGGCCTTCGGCCAATGGCGTTCAAAATTATTGACCGTGGAGCAAATGATGACTGGCATATTTTAATAGGCCGCCAATTATCTTGGTGGGAAACCATTAAAGTTGCAAGAAAAACTAAAATATGGGAGAAGTATAGGGAATTGGAATCTTTTGGACCGGGCGCGCTACAAGCAGTGAAAAAGAGAAATGAGATGATTTTCCGTGCGGCGCTGGAGTCTATTGAGGCAAGGCAAAATAAGGAATAAAAAACCATCAAATGTAATCTAACGCAGGAATTAACTTTAATTCCTGCGCTATTTTTTCGGCCTTTTTCGCGCGTTGCGCCGAGATAAGTACTTGCAATTCAAGCATGGTGATTGCAATATAAGGTATGGAATGGGATGTGCAGATTTTTCATTTTTTTAATAATGCGGCGGGACATTCCCGTCTTTTTGACGCATCGATCTTATTTTTCGCGTCATATCTCCAATATGTTCTTGTCGTCGGTTTTCTTCTGTTTTTATTTCTCGCAAAATACAGGAAACAAGAAAAGTTCCGTATATTCTTGGTAACTGCCGCTTCAATCATTATTGCCCGCCTTGGAGTTACGGAAATTATCCGATTTCTTTATCATCGTCCCCGTCCGTTCCTTTCGCTCCATGCGGAAAAGCTTTTATCCGACGGCCAAATTTTCTATTCCGATACGACTTGGTCATTCCCGTCGGGCCATTCGGCTTTTTTCTTTGCAATGGCGGGCGCGATATATCTGTATAACAAAAAGTGGGGCACAGGATTTTTTATTGCCGCGATCGTGATGAACGTAAGCCGTATTATTGCGGGCGTGCATTATCCTTCCGATATCCTGGTGGGAATGGCTGTAGGAATTATTGTAGCCTACCTCATTTTCTATCTTATTGAAAAAAAGAAGGCATTCAGCCGTTGGTTTTGGATATAAAAAATTTTATTCTTGCTAAACAAGATTTTTTGCGACGTGGCGGCTATTTTTATTTTTTTGAGATTATGTTTTATTCTTCCGTCCAGCCAAGAATTTTTGGGTCTTCGGTTGAGGTGGTGTTGAGGCCGGCAAGATTAGGGAAGGCAGATGCAATATTCGGGTCGTAATTTATCGTTGCATTTCCAGTGACTGCAGTAACGCTTACATCGCCAGCTGAGATCAGCGATCCGTTGATGACATTTGTTCCTGCGCCAAATGTTGTATTTCCTTTCACATATACAACCCCATTAATAATAGTGCCCCCAGAAATTTTAAGATTTCCGAGAACCACGATTGCTGCAAAGTTTTCGTCGGCATTAATCACGCCGCCTGTAATATCTAGATCGCCGAGAGTTGCCAAAAAGCCGTTTAAAATAGTATTGTTTCCTTGGATCTTTATTTCTCCTAAGTCTTCTATAAATACTCGTGCGGTATTTGTTTTGTTATTAAGAAAAGTTTCTGCATCATTGTCATCCGCGAATATGTGCGTTGCGGCATCATAATAATCATCAGTATCGAGTTCTGGCGAGGGAATAGGATCAACTCCTGATATTGCTTCGCCATTAATGTTATCCGTGTCAGTGAATTCTTCGGACGAGAACGCATCCCCATTTATCTCAGCACTATTTCCGGTGAAATCAATACCGTCATTAGCAAAAATATTTCCATTTACTGTACTGTTTCCTCCGAAGTTCAATTTATGTTGCGCATACATCGCATAGTCAAACGCAAGCCCTTCAGGAAAGACGGTGATTGTATGTATCACTGCGCGATTTACGTTTCCGCCAGTTGCCTCCCCGCGCATAATCGCATACGGCCAGTCATATAAGACAGTAACATCGCTATTTGATGTTGAATTGAGCGCGAAATAATCTTCTCCTGCATATGTCGGATCTCCGCCGAACTCTTTCACTTCTTCTATGACCTGATACGCGCCTTCGCGCATGGCGGATTCCGCCGTGTAGAACGATTGGCTTCCTGATGTCATATTTTTATTTTTTACCGTTTCCGAAAGGGTTCCTGCTGAAATCGTAAGCACTGTACCCAGCGCAAAGAGGCCGACGGCAAGAATTGTTATTAAGCTGATTATTCCTTCTTCGGATTTTTGCACGTTTAATTTCATAAGTCATTTCGCAATGCTACTGTTGTTGTTACATGGAATGTTTCGTCATATCCGTTCCGATGCAGTTCAAAATCGATTTGAACTGAACGTTCCAGTTTGGTGAATGTGAGAGAATTTATTGCTATATCGTCAGTAGTAATTGCGCTTCCGTTTAGTGTGATTGCATTTATATCGCTGGTCAATGTTTTTGTTGCGCCGTCCGATAATTCTATTGTAAGCGTTTGTACATCAGGGCTATCTAATATCCGTGCCTGTTTTGTCCAATATGTGAACGCATCAATAATAAATACTGCGTTTGCGTGCAGACGCTGGCTATTATGAGAATATCTCATCTGTTTAAGGCCCGCGGTTGTCGTGCCTACAAGCATAAATGCAATGAACGTTCCGATGGCGATTGCGACCATAGTTTCAATAAGCGTAAACCCAGCACCACTTTTACATGAAGCATATAACGGCAGAGGATGTTTTGTATTTTCTTGTTTTTGTTTAACGTAATTCATAATGGGAATAAAAGTGGTGCTGGGTTATTCATAATTATATACATACGCCTCTAATGATCTTGTCCGTGGGCCGGCAACCGTTTCCCAGCTTATGGTCCCTACGATTTTCTTTGTGTTTGGATCATCATTTCCCCCCGTTTCAACAATATTATTCGGAAATGTTCCGCCGTTGTCGCGTTGAACAGCCTCTATTGTCATTGAGCGGGTAAATATGCCGTTAATTGTTTGGTCGTCTGAGATGAGTGTCCATGTTGTTCCTGATATCTCTGGGTGGCATTGGATGTCTTGGCATGAAGTAAGCTCTGTCCAATTTGAACCTTCTAGGTCTTTCGCGACTTCTATCATTTCGCGCAGATACAGTTCCGCCTGGTATGTTTCTTTGTTTGCGCGTTCTATTTTTGCCGAATGTGTCACAAGAGTTAAGAATGTGACTAAAAGTACGGAGCCGACAAGAACGCTCACCGTTACTTCTATCATTGAAAACCCAGCACCACTTTTACATGAAGCATATAACGGCAGAGGATGTTTTGTATTTTCTTGTTTTTGTTTAACGTAATTCATAATGGGAATAAAAATGGTGCTGGGTTAATTGCTTGCAATTGCGCCGTCTTCATAAACGGTTATTGTTTCTGCGTTCCCGTTCGCATGCGTAAGGGTGATATTGATTTCCTGGTTTGCCATACCGCTTAATCGGTTAAAAATAATGTCGGGATTAGCAGTGTCTATTGACGTGTTCACTGTTGCGGGAAGCAATACCGGACTTGCTGGATTCTGTGAACCGCTGTCAATATCTTCTTCAAACGATGTCACCTGATTTGAGTCGATTTCAACTCCGTGATTCATGCCTTCTCCGATGCCGGCTGCCGCCCTGCTCCGTGCGCGTTCCAAGCTATGAAGCACGATTGCTTCTGCATCGCGTAAGTCCGCGCGCTGGCGGGCAGAGGAAAGCGATGCAAAACCTATGACGGAAAGAAGTCCAACGATCCCGATGACCGCTATCATTTCGAGCAGTGAAAACCCAGCACCACTTTTACATGAAAAAAAATGTCGTATTGAAAGTCCCTTATTTCTTTGTTTCTTGTTTAAAAAATGCATGATATTGATAAAAGTGGTGTTGGGCTAGAAGAATGTCGATACCTGGTATATCGGCAAAAAGATGGAAAGGGCGAGCGCGCCTACGACGACGCCTATCATGAGCATAAGCGCGGGTTCAAGCAGGGTCGTCAGCATTTGGGTTTGATGATGTATGGAGCGTTCATAATATGTATTGATGCGTCCGAATGTTTTTTCGTACATTCCGGCCTGTTCTCCAACCTCGACTATTCGCTGGGTCTGTATTGGGAAGATATGCGGATAGGGCTTCAACGCTTCACTTAAAGGAACTCCGTGTATGAGAACGGTGCGCGTCTGATTAAGGGCATTTTTGTATACGTCGTTGTTAAGCGTTTTTCGCGCTATCTCTACCGATTCAATGAGCGAGACGCCGCTTGCAACCAATAATTCAAGCGCGCGGAAAAATTGCGCAAGGTTATATTCGCGTATGAGATTTCCGAATATGGGGACCTTTAATATAAGATAATGGATGAAGTAGCGGAAGCGCACGCGCTTCATAAGTAATATAAATGTTATGATTGCGCCCAGGATAACTCCGCCGATCGCATAGATATGAGTGAGAACATATGCGCTTCCCTGGAGCATGATCTGCGTTAAGAGCGGAAGATCCGCGTCCAGTTCGTCAAAGAGATCGGTGATCTGCGGAAGGACATACAATATCATGATAAGCATCACGATAATCATAACGGCGATAACGACCAGAGGATACGTGATGGCGCCTACGACTTTCCGGTGGAGCTCATAATCCTTTTCAAGATCAACAGATATGCGGTCCAAAGTAGAGGTAAGCGTTCCCGTTACTTCGCCTACATTCACGGTTTCTGTAATAAACTCTGAAAAATACCGCGGATATCGGGTCATCGCCTGCGAAAGCTTTTTCCCGTTCTCGAGGTCGCTACGCATGATGGCATACGTTTTTTTGTGGTTTTGTTTCAGAGATTGCTCTTCAAATACCCGGAATGTCTGTGTCAGTAATAATCCCGCGTCTGTCATGGCCGAAAGATTCCGGAAAAAATGTATCCGTTCCATTGCCGAAAATCCGAATGAAAATGACATCAGTTTTCCTAAAGCGCTTATCTTTTTTTCGCGTAGCACATAAAAAACCTTTGAGCCGTCCTTTTCAAGCTCGGCACGCAATGCTTTTTCGGATCTTGCTTCAACTGTTCCTGATTGCATCCGCTTATCTTTACTTATTAATTTGTACGTAAATGTCGCCATGTAATATATTATGTTAATCGGGTCGTGCGGAGCACTTCTTCAAATGTGGTCGAACCGTCCATTACTTTTTTAATGCCGTCTGAAAGCATATCGACAAATCCCGCTTTTTGGGCGGCCTCGCGTATTTTTTCCGCAGGCGCGTGATTGAGCACTAAAGTATGTATCTCTTTGTTCATTTCAAGAACTTCATAAATGCCGGTGCGTCCTAAATATCCGGTCTTAAGGCACGCCTTGCATCCTTTTCCGCGCGCAAATTTATGGTGGGCAAGCCCATCGCCCTTGATGCCGTGTTCTTCCTCAAGAATGTTCAAGATATCTTTGCGTTCCCGTATTTTTTTGACGATCGCTTCGGGAAGCACATCTTTTTCCGCGCATGATTCACAAACTGTCCGCACGAGACGCTGGGCAATGACGAGATTAACAATCGATGCGACGACGAAATCTTCAACTTTCATTTCCAGAAATCGCGTAAAGGCGGACGGCGCGTCATTTGTATGCATGGTCGTGAACACTAGGTGTCCAGTCATAGCCGCGTTTGCAGCCATGATAACAGTTTCTGAATCTCGTATCTCGCCGACCATAATGACATCGGGGTCTTGGCGCAATAATGCGCGAAGGCCGGAAGCGAACGTAAGCCCGACCGATACATTCGCCTGTATCTGATTGACGCCTGCAAGCGCGTATTCAATGGGATCTTCTAATGTTGAGATGTTCATACCATCCTTTTTTAATAATTGCAGGAGCGCATAGAGCGTTGTTGTTTTCCCCGAACCGGTAGGGCCGGAGGTAACTATCATGCCGAACGGTTTTTCAATATTTCGCATAAGGATGTCCGCCTGTTTTTCGGAAAAGCCAAGATTTTGCAGCATAAGGTTTTTATGCGAATCATCAAGGATGCGAAGCGCTATTTTTTCGCCATAGAGCGTGGGAATGATGGAGATGCGGAGCGACGCGTCGGGAATATGTTCGGGCTCAATGCGTCCGTCTTGCGGCCGGCGGTATTCGTCTATTTTCAGGTTGGAAAGAATCTTGAAGCGCGCAACAACTGCGGGATGTATGTCGCGGGGGATAGAGGCCATCGGATGCAGCATGCCGTCCACGCGGAACCGCACCGCTGTTTCGTATCGTAACGGTTCAATATGGATATCAGACGCTTTCTCGGAAAATCCGTAATCAATGATGGTATCAACTAATTTTGCGATATTTCCGTTCGATTCAAATTTTGATACGCCTACAAGTGCTCCTATCTCCGAAGAAAAATCGCGGATATAGAATTTAAGGACCGAAGTGATATTATGTTTTGTTGCCGAATGCCATTCTATGCGCGATTTTTCGGGAAGGTTATCTTTCAAGAATCTCTGAAGCGCGGGATTTTGGGGATTGACTGCAGCAACCCCAAATGTATTATCTTTCTTGTCAAAAATAAATGCCTGAAACTCGCTTATGACTTCAGGCGGCATAATGCCAAGGACCTCCGATTTTGGGGCCTTGTCTTTGTATTGTTCTGGAAGAGCAGGCAGCCCCCCTTTTTTGGATAATGAAATTTTCATAAAAAATACGCATTTTTGGTGCTTTTAGACGGCTCCGATTGCCTATTAGGATACATTAAAACTATAAGTTTGTCAACCCGTCCATATAGATAGGAGTAAACAATAGAACTATTTTACCTTTTTATTGATAATTTTCCAAATAGATTGATAAGGTAGTGTCAAGGACCCCCCTTGACATTTTATATAGGTTTTGGTATACTTCCTTTAATTATTGATATCACCAGGATATCAAAACGCTATTTAGTTTATAC
>JACQLG010000029.1 GCA_016204155.1 Candidatus Niyogiibacteriota bacterium
CAGCTATTCCCACGTTCGATTAGCTTTTCACTCCAACCCACAGCTCATCCGATGGCGTTATACGACCAACCGGTTCGGGCCTCCTCTCGCCTTTCGGCGGGATTCACCCTGGCCATGGGTAGCTCACGTGGCTTCGGGTCTTTTGCGTGATGCCAACCGTTGCAAAAGCAACGGCATTCGCGCTATTCACACTCGGTTTCCCTGTGCCTCCTCCCTCACCTTGCTCACCTTCCTTAAAAATTTCTTTTTCACTGAAAAATAATGCAGTGAAAAAAATTTAGAAAAAGATATTCAAGGTGAGGGATTAGACAAGCAACACACAATAACTCGTTGGCTCATTCTTCAATAGGCACACCGTCATCCCCTCCTTGTTGCCAAGAAGGGGACTCCGATTCCTTGTAAGCATATGGTTTCAGGTACTATTTCATCGCCCTCATCGGGCTACTTTTCACCTTTCCCTCACGGTACTTGTTCACTATCGGTCTTACAGCGTATTTAGCCTTGGGAGCTAGTGCTCCCGGATTCCCACGAGGCATTCGTTCCTCGAAGTACTCAAGAATATATCCAGAAAGATAGAGACGATTTTCGCGTACAGGACTATTACCTTCTATGGTCCCGCTTTCCAGCGGAGTTCTGCTAACCAAATCTCCTTTGTAAATCTCTCCTAAGAGTAAACTCTCAACGAATATATCTTACAACCCTCATTTCTAAAGAAATAAGTTTAGGCTCTTCCCGTTTCGCTCGCCGCTACTAAGGGAATGGAGCGAATTGCCCAAAATTTTTAAGCCGTAGGCGTAAAAAATTTTGTTGGCAAACCTTCACCCCCTCTTTTTCGCTACGCTAGCAAAAAGAGGGGGTGCTGGATTTTGCGCATCAAATTTTTATCGCTACGAGCTCAAAAATTTGAGCAAAATTCGCATTGTTTTCTTTTCCTCCAGGTACTGAGATGTTTCACTTCCCTGGGTACGCCCCGAACCAGAGCGTAGCTCGGTTCGGGGCAGCCCTGAACCGTATTTTGCTTACGCAAAATTCTGGTTCAGGGCGCCCTACCAAACTAAGCTATGTTCTGATTCGGTATTAGAAGTTTATTCTAATAAGTTTCCTCATTCGGATATCCCCGGATCAAAGGTTGCTAGTCACCTCCCCGAGGCTTATCGCAGACACGCCGCGTCCTTCATCGCCACTGTAAGCCAAGGCATCCGCCATATGCTCTTATTGTCCCGTTGAAACATGCAATCAAATTTAATTTTTACCTACATGTATTCAGTTGTTAATCTGCATTCTTTTCGCATCCGGCATCTATTCATTAAAAACGATAATGAAAAACGATAATGGACAGATGTCGAAGGCAAGCAACAAAAAAACCGCCATCAAGGCGGCACTCTCTATGCGCTCTACACGCATCGTTAAATAGAATTTACTCCGCCTGGTTTAAAAAGTGATATGTTTATTGATGGTATCATTTTGTATGTCTATTATAGCAAGCCTATAAAAACTGTCAACTTTCACTATTCAAGGGGCCCTCAAAAAGCCCCCTTGTATAGTAAAAACTGATTATCTCCTGTCGTTTGAGATGTCGGAGCCGAGTTTAGACAGAAAGCGTCCTGCCACTTCTTTACCTCCAAGGCCGAATGAAAGCCCCAACGCAATTGCGAGCGCTCCTACAAAACCCGTAAAGAGCGTCTGAACAAAAGGTCCTGCGATGCCGAGTTGAAAAAGCGCTGCAAGAAATGCGAATACCCAGATCGCCCACTTGGTAATGCCCCCCATTAATTCGGGGGAAGGAATGTGCGCCGCTTTTGCGGAACCCACAACTACCTTACGAAGCGCTTCAGCAACAACGGCCGCGACAACGAGAATCAGCGCCGCGACGATCACATCAGGAATATAAAACACAACGCTCTTCAAAAAATCATTAAGCGCTTCCAAACCGAGAATATCAACCGCCGCTATCAACGCAACAAGAATAAAAAACCATTTTACAAGCCCCCCGATAAATGCGCCGATATCAAGCTTAAAGCCCGCGCGGCTTACCGGCTCTTCAAAGCCGAGATTCTTAAAGACGTGATCAACCTTCAACATCCTCAAAAGCTGTGCAACCGCTTTACCTAACGTGAAAGCAACAATCCATCCTATTATGAAGATAAGAAGCGCAATCACAAGTTTCGGTATGAACGCGGCAACGCCCACCCATAAATTTTGGAATGAAAGGGCTACTGTGTCTAGTGAATCTACAAATGTCATAATAAAAGTATTGGTATATAGATTAAAATAAATAATGTGTTATGTATATGCGGAAGAGTTACTTGAAAATGCCAAAAACTAATTCGACCTCTTGGCATCGCAACTCTTTTGATGATACCCCTATATTATAGCATATTTTCGGCCTACAAACACCATTCTTCCGTTCCTGTGGATAAACATCGTAGTCAAAATAAAATAACAGACATTATGTAATGTCCATTATTGAAGTGCTGCGCACTTCGTAGCTCCATAAGGAGCGGAGAAGTGCGCGCGCCTGGACTTGAACCAGGGGGCCGGTGTGCAACCCCGCACCTTTTTTCTTTGGGCGACGTTGGGATCGAACCAACAACCTTTCGCATGTGAAGCGAACGTTCTGCCACTGAACTAGTCGCCCATAAAAGGTGCGGGGCAAGTGTGAATGCAACGCTCTGACCAACTGAGCTACGCGCGCCCTAGAGACCGAATTTATCTATAAGTTTTTCGTGGGGGTAATCAAAAATATCCCGAATGAACTTATCATACATTCCCATACGGTACTGAAACTCTTTAGAGGTAAGAATGGCATAATTAAGCTCTTTGCCCACTTTTGACTCCACAAAACGCATCACGCTGTCTATTTTTGTCTTTTTAAGATTATCTCCCACCACAAGAACATCAACTTTTCCGTTCTGGGAACCTTCTTTGCCGTTAAGAAAAAAACCGGTAAGGACAACAAGTTTGAGCGTTCCCGCACTCTTCAATCTCCGCAACATCTGGTCATTGGGAACGGGCGCCGCGTTCAAAAGAAGAGCCTTTAACGGACGCAGAAAAGAAAACTGGGGATTAATCGTCCATCCCTTTATCTTCTTTTTTCGCGCACGCCCCTTTTTTGACGTAAATACAAGTATTTCTTTTGTGCCGTTTGCAACGAATCCTATCTTTTTTAAAAGATTGATTTCATACCGGACTTTGCGCGCAGGCATTTTTGTACGTTCGCATATCTCACGCGCGTCAAAAACTTCTTCCGCATTTAAATAGAAAAGGCGCATTATGCGGATTAATGTTTCTGATGAAAAAAGTTCTGCGAGAATATCCATATTGTTACTTTAATTCCGCCTGTCCTCCTGCCGCTTCAATTTTTTTCTTTAACTCCTCCGCTTCTGCTTTACGCATACCTTCTTTAAGCGGCTTTGGTGCGGCGTCTACCAAGTCCTTCGCTTCCTTGAGTCCCAGTCCCAATACTTCACGCACCACCTTAATGACCTGGATCTTTTGAGCTCCTCCTGATTTCAACTCAATCGTAAAGGAATCTTTCTCTTCTACTTCTGCGTTCCCTTCTCCTGCAACCGGCGAGGAGGCGACCATGCCCATGGGTACAGATGCGGATACGCCGAACTTATTTTCAAGGACTTTCACAAGCTCTGAAAGATCAAGAACGCTCATTTTCTCAATCATTGAAACGAGATCCTTGAATTTCTCTGGAACAATTACCTCTTTTTTCTCTTCAGTCATAATAAATAACAAATAACTTAATAACAAATAACTGCTCTATATTCGACTCTTTGTGATATTATGTAATACCCCAACCAACCCTGCGAGGGGTCCATTGATAACATTCATAAATCCCCGTATCGGAGATGCAATGCCGCCAACCACCTGCCCGAAAAGCACATCTCGAGGCGGAATAGACGCAAGCATCTTTACGATATCGGCTCCTACGTAACCCCTTTCATACACGCCTCCGAGAATTTTCATCCCCTCAAACTTTTTAGCAAAATCTGAAAGTACTTTTACCGCCTCAACCGGCTCGCCTTCTTTAAAGAATAACGCAACCTCGCCTTCGAGTTTCGGCATATCTCCGTGCAATCCCAGTCCGTCAAGCACCCGCTTTGCCAATCTTTTTTTTGCAACCTTCAATGCCGCACCCGCTTTGCGAAGGATATTCCGAAGCGCCGACATATCTGCAACCGAAACCTTGTGAAAATTCAAAAAAACAATCATATCAGCATGTTCTGCTGCTTTATGTAAATCATTTATTATTTGTTCTTTCTTGATACGGGTTATAGCCATGATAGAAATTAAA
>JACQLG010000024.1 GCA_016204155.1 Candidatus Niyogiibacteriota bacterium
TACATATACAGCCAAAGATGTTTTCTTTGTTGCGGAGGCGAGTACGGAAATTGTTGTTGAGGTGCTCATGGACGGAAAACCACTCGACTCTGATGCAGGAGCGGATATCATAAAAACCGCAGACGGAAAGAGTGTCGTGAAAATAAAAGAAGCGCGACTCTACAAAATTATACAAGGCGACAAATCAGAAACTCATAAACTCGAACTTCGAATCCAAAAGCCAGGACTCAAAGCGTTTACATTTACTTTTGGCTAATCCACAATAGCAGACATCAAAACCCGCCTTGTTTTCAAGGCAGTTTTCTTGGTATGCTGTAAGCGTGTGTTTTTTAAAAATCTCGTAGAGGGTGTGTTGAAATGAAAATAGCATGGATTGCTTTTATGGCCGTCATCTTTTTAATCGCATTAAGTTCGGGTTTCCAAGAAGGCACTAAGCAAGAACAACAAATTTTTGTTCCGGCCGCTCATGCGGAAGGAATTGCAGGACAAAAAGTCCTTCCTTTTATCTATAAGGCGCAAGAAGAATTAGCGCCCAAAAAATTACACTCTCTCAATTCTCTGCTTCTGTATGTGCTGACGCCGGATTATCAGCTTATGTTTGTTGGGGCAAGAAAATTTGCTTACGGAGTTCGGTCGTACACGCAGGGTTGTTCTATTGAACGAGGAAATGGATCCGGAGTTAATAAAAATTATATAGTGACGTGTTCGGGTCGCGTCCTTCCTGTACTTGCCTCAAAACAACATGTCCGCGACAAGGAGAAAGGATGGCGTCTTGTCGTTTATACGCCATTTTCAGAATTTTTGTTACGGGATGAAATTATTGAAGCGGGGAAGCAATACGTATTACAGACATTTGATAACGCGTTTCAATTTATTGCGGATCAGCAGATACATTCAAAGTCATATCCGGAACTCCTTATCAGTGAGATTAATCCTGCATTGTACAAAGAGCAAGCGGTTAAGATCCTTGTCAATGAACATACGGATTTTTGGGAGCAGGAAGAAAAAGGAGAGCGATATACGACTGATAAAGTGTTTGCTCTTTTTGGCGCAAATCGCGATGTGACATATACGCAAAGCGTAAGCAAGGCGGGGGCATGCTGTGCTGCCCAATTTATTAAAAGCACATTTCAGAGCAAGGTTCTTGGTCAATATCCGGAAGCGGGCCTTGGTACGAATTTTAGAAAAACCATGCGTGATCCTCAGCAATGGCCCGTTGCGATGTTATTGCTTTTTGACTATGAAATGGATGACATTATGAAAGAATTCGCGTTTCTTAAAGAGGAGTTTATAACATTTCCTCGAAAGTTTGAGATACTCTTTCCAATTTTTTATAATGGCGGCTCTTCGCGCGCAAAAGATCTTCTGCGCGCCCTCGATGTCGGCAAAAATTTTAAAGGAGATTTTCCGCTGACAGATGAACGTCGAGGTGACAAGCGCTTTTTTATTCCTCCGGTGAGCGACATAATGCGTTCTCTCCTTATGGAGGAAACATGGGGATTTCTTATAAAGCATATGTATATCAACACAAAATGAATGATAAAAGCTTTCCTTTAGGGGAGAGCTTTTTTATGTATTGCATATCTGCATGATTTTATGATAGAGTTTTGATATGTTGGGAACACTTGAAAATCGCATTAGGGAATTACAAGTTCATATCCGCCAAACGGCGGACCGTTTTTGACCCGGCTGGGTCGCGAAAAACTCTTACAACGCTTGAGCAACAAACAGCCGCGCCCGGTTTCTGGGATGACAATAAAAAGGCGCATGAAGTCACGTCTCGCATTGCGGAGATAAAAGAAACTCTTTTGGTATGGGAAGCTTTGATCAAGGATTCAGAGGCGCTTTTAGAATTGGCAAAAGAGAGTCTGCCGGCCGGCAGAGAAGAAGAACAAAGAGAGATTGAAGAAAGGTTTCGGGAGATTGAACGCGCATTCCAAAAAGAAAAACAGAAACTTTTTCTTTTCGGGAAATATGACAAAGGAGCGGCGGTGCTGTCGGTGTACGCGGGCGCTGGAGGAGATGATGCGGAAGATTGGGCGGGGATTCTTTTGGATATGTTTACGCGCTATGCTGGGAAACAAGGATGGGACGTAACGACGCTTCATTATCATCGCGGAGAAGGAAAAGGAATAAAGAATGCCACCGTTGAGATAGAAGGGAAATTCGTCTACGGATATTTGAAAGGGGAGGCAGGCGTGCATCGGCTTGTCCGCATATCGCCATTTTCCGCGCGTAAGCTCCGGCACACTTCGTTCGTGATGGTTGAAGTTTTGCCGAAACTTGTTTTGTCCGACGAGGTTTCACTCAACCTTGAAGATATAGAAATACGATTTGCGCGATCAAGCGGCCCCGGGGGCCAAAATGTGAACAAGCGCGAAACCGCAGTGCACGCAAAACATAAACCGACAGGTATTCAGGTGCATGTAGAACAGGGCCGGTCGCAAGCAGCGAATAAGGAACGCGCGATTGAGCTCTTGCGCTCGAAATTATATCAACGAATGTTTGCGGAAGAAAAAAAGACAATTGAGGAATTAAGCGCTGCAAAAGGGGCAGAAATTGAATGGGGACATCAAATTCGTTCCTATGTTTTCCATCCCTATAAAATGGTAAAAGACCACCGTACGAATGTTGAAACGAGCGACGTTGACGCGGTTCTTGCGGGCAATCTTGACGCATTTATTGAAGCTGAGCTGTCTCATCGGCAATGATAGATTTTTTGGGTTTGAAAGGGCAGGAAATGAGTGAAGAGTGGCTATAGGAAAAATAAAAAAGCGAATAACTTTTCCGCTTTTTTAAAACCCACGAAGTGTTATTAATGGATTAATCCTCAAAGTGAGAATAGATGGGACTATTTTGAAAGAAAGGATCATTTTTTCGATCCGGCGGCTGAAATAAATCTTTCCCGTCTTGATTTACTGGCGCAAAAATATCTCTTCTCTTCTCCGTATATGCTATTTGGTTTCGAATTTGTGCAATTTCGACACCTTTTAAAAAAGTTCTTCTTACTTCCTCAAAACCTATAATAGTTAATAAATATTTACTAATTCCCAAAAGGTGGTCTTGTCCCCTTACAATCGTCACGTTCCCATTCAAAAGACAGCTAACAATACCTTCAATCGCAATTTGATCACGATAATGCAAGATTATATCTTCACAATTCTTATCGGAGAAAAGATTAGTCGATTCACTATTCTCCTTATTGGATATAATATCATCTTTATCGCTAAATCGTGTATCAAAAACTTTGTCGCTGGCTTTATTTTCTTCTAATAAATTGTCTGCTTCTTTTGTTGCTGAAAACATTTTAATAAGATCCAGCATGCTTGCGTCGTGTTTTATCCAGTTCTCTTTAATGGACAACTTGAACTTTTCGTGATCAAACTTTTGTGGCAATGTGCATGATATTATTTTCATCGATTCTATCGCTTTATCAATACCAAAACCGAGTTCGTCTCTCAATTTTCTCCAAATAAGTAGTTCCTTTGGTGATAAACTTTTTTCTACTTCCGGTGTCAAATCTTTCAGGTGTTCACATAAAATCTGATGCCCTTCTTTTTCTAATATTTCAATTTGCTTTTGTATTGCATCAAAATATTCACGATTAGCGAAATGGCGGGTTGTTATAACAACAACTTTTCTTTTCGTAGACGGATTCTCGTAGAATACTATCGGAGTTTGAAATTCTTTCGTTATAATCTCTTTCATTATTAAGGACCCTCCTGTTTTTATATCTTACTTATCTTATATCAAGAATTCTCGACATCTGTCAATGATTTGGGGGACTTGCGACTACTTTTGTTGACTCTTTGTTGGCATAATTTTACAATGAGTATATGGCTAAAGAACAAAAGACAACATTGAATGATTTGGCGAGATCGATCGCAAAGGGTTTTGAGAAGACTGTCTCTGACATAGAACAGCTCGGAAATAAACTGGATCATACAGATGCGCGCATTGCACGGATAGAAACAGATATAAAAGAAATGAGCGGGAATATAGTTTATAAGTCTGAATTCGAAGACCTTGAAGCTCGTGTAAAATATGTTGAATCGAAATTGAATATTGTAAGCGGGAAATAGGATTACAACGCCAGAACAGATTACATTTTACTTGTTTTATTACAATCTTCTTGCTCGAAGGCAGACTTTACGGTAAAAGACCACCGTACGAACGTTGAAACGAGCGATGTTGACGCGGTTCTTGCGGGTAATCTTGACGCATTTATTGAAGCAGAGCTGTCTCATCGGCAATGATAGATTTTTTTCGAGATTAAGGGTAAGATAATGGAGATGCATATATGATAGTGTTTGATCATGTTTCAAAGGTATATTCGCCGACGTCCATAGCCCTTGAAGATGTCACTTTCTCGGTAGAGCCTAAGGAATTTGTTTCCATCGTAGGGCAATCAGGAGCGGGGAAATCAACGCTTTTAAAAATGCTTTTGGCGGAAGATGCGCCCTCTGAAGGGAGGGTTCTTTTTGAAGATATTGATATCCATGCGCTGTCTAAGACAGAATTGCCGACTATACGGCGCCGGATCGGGACGATATTCCAGGATTTTAAGTTATTGCCGTCAAAAACCGCGTTTGAAAACGTTGCGTTCGCGATGGAGGCGGCAGGCGCGTCTGACGAAAGCATTGACACCGATGTTCCGCAAGTGCTTGAACTTGTAGGACTGATTGATAAGGCGCATCATTTTCCGCACGAGCTTTCTGGAGGGGAAAAACAGCGCACCTCAATTGCCCGCGCGATCGTGAACCGTCCCGACGTCATTATAGCCGATGAACCCACCGGAAATCTTGACCCCATAAACACATGGGAAATTATTGAGTTGCTGAAAAAAATAAATTCATTTGGAACAACGGTCATCATGGCAACGCATAATAAAGATATTATTAATGCTCTTGAGAGGCGCGTGATAACCATTGAGCATGGTAAAATGATAAGGGATGCGAAACAGGGACGTTATATATTGTAATTATGGGCACCTATTTTAAAAGAATTGTAAAAGTAGGCATAATAAATTTCTGGAGGAACAGGTGGGTGACATTGGCAACTATTTTAGTCATGACTCTCATGCTTTTTGTTACGGGTTCGCTTGTGTTTGCGTCTGTCCTTTTGAATTCCTCTATTGATCGGATAGAAAGCAAGGTTGACATTACCGTTTATTTTAATACGGACGCGGATGATGAGGATATTGCGGCGCTTCAGAAGAAATTAACGGATTTTCCGCAGGTGAAGAATATTGAATATGTATCGCGCGAGCAAGCACTTGAAGATTTTAAAAGCAGGCACGCAAATAATACGCTCATTACCCAGTCGCTTGAGGAGTTGGGCGATAATCCGCTCGGTGCAAGCTTGAATATTCAGGCGCAGAATTCCGAGCAATACGAAAGCATTGCAAAGTTTTTAAACGCGTCTTCGTACGCGTCCGTTATTGATAAGATTAATTATTTTCAGAATAAATTAGTCATCGAACGGCTTTCCAATATCCTTACAAGCACGCGCGCGATCGGATGGGGAATAGCGTTGGTGCTTGCGGCTATCGTAATGCTCGTAACGTTCAACACTATCCGCATGGCGATATTCACCTCTCGGGAAGAGATTGGCATTATGCGGCTGGTTGGTGCGACCAATGGTTATATCCGCGGACCGTTCATTGTTGTGGGCATACTTTACGGCATCGTTGCATCGATCATTACTATGGTATTGTTTTATCCGCTCACGTTGTGGCTTGGGCCGAAAGCAGAAGGATTTTTCGGAGGCCCGAATCTTTTCAATTATTTTATCGGCAACTTTCTTGAAATTTTTGTTTTGCTTCTCGGTCTGGGCGTACTGTTAGGCGCATTCTCGAGCTTTATCGCAATCAGAAGGCATTTGAACGTGTAACCCTCACAGATATAATGCTAAACTACGAATTTTGCGAATACCGCGAAGAGAATAGTTGATTTTATAAGTGGAAAATCTTATAATGAAAGCATGAAAAAGATTATTCAAGTACATATTTATCGAGGAGATACGCAGTTTGTTGCGGAAGCAATTGATTTGCCCGTGGTTACGCAGGGTAAAACGCTTGATGAGCTTATGCAGAATTTAAAAGAGGCGGTTAATCTCCAGCTTGAAGGCGAGGATGTATCTGATTTTGGTTTGGCGGATCATCCGTCAATTATGGCAAGTTTCGAAGTTGAGCCGGAATATGCCAAAGTTTAAAGTTCTTTCCGGCGATGAACTTATTCATATATTTGGCTCTCTCGGATTTGAAGTGGCTTCTCAAAAAGGAAGCCATGTTAAGTTATATAGAATAACAAAAGAGGGAGTGAAGCAAACATTGACGATACCTTGCCATAAAGAACTTGATCGTGGAACGATTCATGCAATTTATCGTCAAGCGCTACGATATATTTCAGAAAGCGACTTACAATCTTATTTTTATTTCGGATAAGAACATGAAAATGTATATGGAAATTAAGGACATGGAGCGATTACGCTCACTTAGGATAGCGTTATGATCAAAAAAATAAAAGGGCAATATGTCGTGATATCAGAGACGACGGGAAGAGTGTTCGGAAGATATATGAATAAAAAAGACGCGCATAAACGCTTACAGCAGATGGAAATGTTCAAGCATTTTAAGCAGAGAAGCAAAAAACGTTCTCCGTAGAACGTTTTTTTAGTGTTGATTTTTTAAAAAATTGACGATACAGTATCAATATTGCCGGGTCGTCTAGTGGTAGTAATATGTTATTCTATTTGTTATTATATTGATA
>JACQLG010000028.1 GCA_016204155.1 Candidatus Niyogiibacteriota bacterium
AAAGAGGATTTTTTATTGAGATGAATGTATGCTGATGATCAGGGTATAGCCGATGGAGGCTTCTCGCCATGAAAAAAATAAGAACGCCGGACATACCAAACGCAACCGCTCCCACAAAACTGATAATCTCCAGGAATTGAGAAATGCCGAACAGAAATAAAAGAAACGGCGGTACGCCCGTAAGAAGCCACGAAATCATTTTCTTTCTTCCATAATCAAGCCGAAAAATATTTTGCATATCGGAGCCAAGCGCAAGAAAAGACGTAAATACCGCAAGAAATCCGATTGCCGCTCCGAGCGCAATAACAAAAGCGCCGACGGCATTCCCGATCCCAACGAGTGCATCATCCGTAGTAGCACTGCCCGTCACGCCAACAATAGAAAAAATAAAAATCGCATACAGCACCGCCGAGATAGCCATGCTCCAGACAATGACCCGACGGAGCGCGCCGAGCCCAAGCGGTTTTATAATATCGCTTGTTTCCGGGATCGCCGCGATTCCCCCGAACGCAAAAACAAAAACACCGTACGGTAAAAACCAAAAAGCGGAGGAACCGAGGCCGCGAAATACCGACATATCAATATGAGAAAAAAGGATGCTTGACAAAAAGACGACAAAAAGAAGAAGCGGAATCGTAAGATAAAAATTAATCACGCCTATTTTTCTGAAATCAAAAGCGGCAAGAATATTTCCAATAACAAAAAAGATGACTCCCCACCAGAATGCTGACACAACAGGCATCAACGCATTGAGAAAAATACCTCCCAAAACGCCATAGGCAAGAAGCGCTCCATAATATCCGACAATAATCATTATAAACGCGAGGCGTTCGGCATGTTTCCCTAAAAGTTCGCGCGCAAACCCAGTGAAACGTTCGGGCTTGCGTGAAAAAAAGGCAATCTCCGCAAACCACATTTGGAGCACAAGCATAAGGGCAAATGCAACACCGAAATGAAGAATCCCCCACCACACGCCCGCGCGCGCAACTGCTGCGGGCATTGCAAAAATCCCCGCCCCGACAATCAACCCGAGCATCATCCCGATTCCTTTTGAATACAAAGAAAAGCGCATTATCTTTATTGTACACTACAAATCTCTCCAAAAATAATTCCCGCACAAAAGTGCGGGAATGCAATTATAAAGATAGTTTATATTTTCAGGAAACTAAAAACTGGCGGAGTTCCTTGTGATGTTCATGTAATTTCCGAAGAGCAGCTCCTTCAATCTGCCGGATCCGTTCGCGGGTCAAATTGTACTCTTTTCCAATCTCATCAAGCGTTTCCGGTTCGTTCCCGTTTAGACCGAACCGGCGAACCACAACAGCCCGCGCTCTCTCGTCTAATTCCGCTAACGCGTCCGATAACGCTTTTTTTAGTTCCTGCTGCGCGATCATTTCATCGACCGGCGTCTTAGTATCAACTACCAAATCAAGGTACGTTACACTTCCGCCATCCGTATACGTTTTTTCGTCCAATGAAGATTCGCGATAACTAAGATTCTGAAGAATGGCCCGCACCAGCGGCACGGAAATTTTTGCATGCCTTGCTATTTTGTCATAGCTCGGCGTTTCCCCATCTGCGCTCAACGCATCGCGTATAGCAAAGACTCTTTTTGCCTTTTCAACAACATGCACGGGGACGCGCACTCCGCGGCTCTGATCATAAATAGCGCGCGATATCGCCTGTTTGATCCACCATGTTGCATAGGTGGAAAATTTAAATCCTTTTGTATGATCAAACCTGCTCACTGCTTTCATCAAACCGATATTCCCCTGCTGAATAAGATCTAAAAACGGCAGTCCCTTACCCCTTTCTTTGTTCGCAAATAGTACCGCCAGACGCAAATTTTTTTCAAAAAATTCACGCTCTGCGCGCTCCGCAAAAGCCGTATACGCCTTTTGAAGTATCGCGATCCTTTTCTTCTGTCGTAATCCTGTTGCACCGCGCTTTTTTACAAGCGCCTTCAACTGCGCCTCCAACTGTTTTGCGCGTCTATATGCATTCTCTATCTTTACCGCAAGACGCTTCTCATCCCGCTCATTCAGAACATCTATTCGGCTTACGTCCTTAAAATATGCGTGCAGAAGGCGTAATTCTTCCGACGGAAGATATTTTCCTTCAGAAAAATGATCTTCCGTGTCTTCGCCAAAGCCGTCTTTAAGAAAAAATTCTTCGTCAAATACTATATCGTCTACTATATCGTCATCTCCTTTCTCAATAACCGCAAAAGGTGTTCTATACTCCATATCCTTCCCTCCTTTGTTTTGTAAAGAAGTTATTCACCAATATACCATAGAAGCATAAAAAATGCAAGACTTACAATGATTGCTGTCTTCGTTTTGCTAGAAGATAGACATTGAAAAGAACATAAGCAACCAATAGCGGCCCTACGCCGTCAGGCACTGGCGTAATATACGATGCTTTCTTGGAAACGCTTTCAAAATCCACATTTCCAACAAGTTTTCCGTCTACTCTGAAATTACCTGCATCAATGACTATCACCCCTTCTTTCACCATATCTCCTGTAATGACGTTCGGCGCATCTGGTATCCCAGCAATAATAATATCGGCAATCCGGTAAAGCTCTGCGGGATTTGGCGTATTTTTTGTAATAACTATGGGGCCGACATCTTCATCCGGCCGTTTAAACCATGTATCTATCGCGCTTCCTATCAACTTTCCTCTTCCTGCGATCACAATCCGTTTCTTTTTATAATCGATTTTGTATGCTTCAAAAATCCTTCTTACTGCAGATACTGGCGGAGGCCAAACCATCTCATTCATGTGGCGAAAATCTTCACCCATCGCTTTCCCCGAAAGAACATCAACGTCTTTTTCAACAGGAATGCAATTCAAAACCTTTTGACGGTCCTGGTAACTAAGACCCGGGATTGGTAATTGAACAATAATGCCGTCTACATCGGGATTATCTCCTGCCTTTTTTACTTCTTTCTCCAATTCTTCTTTGCCGATGTATCCGAATTCCTGAATTCCAACCTCTATGCCGATTTTTTCTGCCGACCTGCTCTTTTGATGAATAAAATTAAGCGTCGGAGTATCAACTTTTTCTTCGCCGCTCGCAATAAAAAAAATGAGAAGCTTCGGCTTTCTGGGAAGCGCGGCTATTTTCATTTTCAAATCATCCAGAATTTCGTCTGCTAATTTTTTCCCGTCTAATAATATCGCCATATTATATCCTCTTCTTAAAGTAATAATTCAGGGTTATCATACGATAAAAAATTTTATATTTCAAGGAGTTGGGAATTTTTTTACGAACTTCTTTACGCGCGCTTTCATTATTTCCGGCCGAATCCGCTCCATCAATATATCATCTATCATTTCGGAAATCGCGCGCATTTCTTTCTCTCTCATGCCTCTTGTGGTTACTGCGGGCGTTCCTATGCGGATGCCTGACGGATCCATGGGCTTGCGTGTGTCATACGGAATTCCATTTTTATTAACCGTAATGCCTGCGTGTTCCAAAAGATTCTGCGCATCATTCCCTGACATTCCCTTTTTTGTAACATCAATCAAAAACAAATGATTATCGGTTCCGCCGGTAATAATCGCGTATCCTTTTGCTTTCAAGAATCCTGCCAATGCTTTGGCGTTTTGCACGATTTGACGCACGTATATTTTAAAGGATGGCCGCATCGCTTCATTCAAAGCAACCGCAATTGCCGCAGTTTGATGGTCATGCGGCCCTCCCTGTCCTGCGGGAAATACTGATTTATTTATTTCTTTCTCAAATTCTTTTTTAAAAAGAATAAGAGCGCCTCTGGTGCCCCGAAGCGTTTTGTGGGTCGTCGTTGTTACGATATCGGCATACGGAAATGGCGAAGGATGAATGCCTCCTGCAATAAGCCCCGCGATATGAGCCATATCAACCATAAGATACGCGCCTACTGTATCGGCGATTTTTCTAAATTTTTTAAAATCAATGATCCGGGAATACGCAGAAGCGCCAGCGACAATAAGACGCGGTTTTTCTTTTTTTGCAAGTTCCATAATAGCATCGTACTCAAAACGATGCGTGCTGGAATCTACCGGATAATGAACCCATGTCCATATTTTTGACGTATGGCTTACAGGCGCGCCATGCGTAAGATGCCCGCCGTGAGAAAGCTCCTGGCCCATAATTTTTTCTCCGAGCGGAACAAGCGCAAAATACGCCCAAAAATTTGCGGCAGCGCCCGAGAGCGCCTGCACATTCACCCCCCATTTTTTTGGAGAAAGTTTATAGAGCTTTAACGCACGATTCTGAGTCAGTTGTTCTAATGTATCTACAACTTCATTTCCTGCATAATACCGCTTGCCGGGATAGCCTTCTGAATATTTATTGCAAAATACAGACCCTATCGCTTCCCGCCCGTTTTGAGACACGAAATTTTCTGACGCGATTAAATTAATAGTGTCTTTCTGGCGTCTTTCCTCTTCTTTTATTAACTTGCCAACTTCTTTATCTTTATCTTTCATAATCTTTATCTCCTCTCTTTAATATACCTGCTATACAAAAATGGACGAAATGCTTCTCGCTCCACAGCGCCCTCCCGAAGCGTCACCGGAGGCCAGACAGTACAATCCAGCACCGTCGACGGTTTTGAGTCAGGCAGTTTTCCCGCATCAATAATAAGATCCGGCTTGAACGGGAATTTCTCAAATGCACGGATTACATCTTTGCTGTCCGTATAGGGCCCTCTTCCTGTTACATTGGCCGATGTCCCGGTAAGCGCAAAGTTATAGGCCTTCAAAACCTGAAGGACAAACGGATGGTCAGGAATGCGAACACCGACGCCGTATCCTTTTTTTGCATTCGCAATATCATTATTCGGGCCTGAAAGGATGGAAGGAGAAATCCATCCGCGCGCGGGAAGAACGCATGTAACCTTCCCTGGCCAAATTTCGCCCAAAAACTCTCCTACGCGCGCATCAGCCACATATGCTATATTTGTAAGTGATTCGGCCGAATGCACAAAAACCGACAAGGGCTTATCTTTCGGCCTGCTCTTAATCACAAAAACCTTCTCAAGCGCTTGTTCATTATCAATGCCTGCCGCAAGCCCGTAGACCGTATCAGTCGGCAAGACAACCGTGCCTCCAAATTTAAGCACCCTCGTTACCTCAAACAGGCATGCTTGCTCGGTTTCTTTTGATAATACGATGTGCTTCATTGACTTTATTTGTAACAGAAAAAAAGGCATTCTACCAGACCATATGTATTGGCATATGAGAATATCGACAAGCATAAAAATTTCTGTTACGCTATCAAAGAAGAAATTTTCTTTAAAAGGAGTACTGCAATGGAACATTCGGAATTGCTTCTTCTTTACAAAAATATGATAACACTAAGACGGATTGCATTTGCATACGGCATCAACCCGAATAATTTTGTTGATATGGATACAGTTTATGTTTCATCTCTTGATGGCACGTATGACATTAAAATCGGGGAAGGAAGTATTATTGCGCCCTACGTATGCTTTTACGGGAAAGTTGTTATTGGGAAAGATACGTTCATTGGCCCATTCATCGAACTATACAACGTGAGTATCGGGGATAGATGCGAAATCGGGCGTCCGCAAATTATTGACACGAATATCGGGGATGATGCGAGAATAGGAAAGTTTGCGGAAATGAAAAACGTTAAAAAAATAGGTAAAAACTTCCATGCCTTGCACTCGTCTTATCTTGGCGATGTAGAAGAAATTGGGGATGATGTGAATATTGCCGCCAACACCGTCACTGCTAATTTTGACGGAACGCCGATTAAAAATAAAACTATCATTGGAAATCGTGTCGAAACAGGCATTAATTCGAGTCTCGTTTCGAGAAAAGATAAAACTAAAAAGAATGAGCCCGGATTGCTTATCATCGGCGATGACGTAACTATCGGCGCAAATGCGATTATCACAAAAGATGTGCCTCCGGGCGTAACGGTGATAGGACTAAATAAAATTCTCGAAAAAAAAGATTAAATTAAAAAGCCGCTCTGTGCCCTTGGAGTGGCTTTTATTTTTTATATTGAAATTTTAATATTTGAAAATCACCACCTCACTCGTTCCGTTAATTTATAGATGGTTTCTGCGAGTTTTTTCGTATCATGCCTCACAAACCCACCCGGCCGCAGGAGCGGTGCATGGATTATTTTAAAATTCCTGCGGTATCCCGGCTTCATCCGTTCAAAATAATTATCAATAAGATATGCCTGTTCTTTACGGTATTTTTTAAGTACATTCTCCTGCGGCTTTGCGGTATTTACAAGGATAGCATTAAAGAAACCCGGCTCTAAATAATCTTCAAGCGTACGCAGAAAATCATGCGCTACAAATCCGTGCGTCTCGCCGAATTTCGTCATAAGATTCATTACATAGAGTTTTCGCGCTTTTGTTTCCAGAAGCGCCTTATGGACTCCCGCGACCAGAAGATTGGGAATGATGCTCGTGTAGAGATCGCCGGGGCCAATCACGATAAGATCTGCGCGCTTGATCGCGCGTACCGCTTTGATATTTGCGCGCGCTTTCGGCTCAAGCCAAACGCGATTAATCCTAAGCGTCCCGTCGTGCTTCGGAATATCAATATTCGTCTCGCCTTGAATAATTGTTCCGTCCTCAAGTTCCGCAAAAAGCCGCACGTCAGAAAACGTAACGGGAATGACCTGGTTATCATGAATATCCAGTAATTCAGATGCCTTTTCAACCGCTCGTTCAAAACTGCCGGTCGTGCGCTCAAGCGCCGTCAAAATCAAATTACCGAAACTATGACCGTTCACCCCTCCTTCGCGGAACCGATAGGTAAAAAGTTTCGCCAAAAATTCATCCTCTTGAGGAGAAAGCGCAACGAGCGCGCGCCGGACGTCGCCAGCGGGGAGCATACCGAACTCTTCGCGCAAAAGCCCTGTGGATCCCCCATCATCGGCCATGGAAATAATAGCGGAAAGCATTACCGGATATTTTTTAAGACCGGCAAGAACAGTGTACGTTCCTGTTCCCCCGCCAATGACGACCACATGCTTTTTCTTTGATGCATCTTTTTTCATAAGACAAGTGACTAAGTAACTTAGTAACTAAATGACTAATAATCATTCAACCGTTACACTTTTCGCTAAATTGCGCGGCTTATCGACATCAGCGCCGCGAAAACATGCGATATGATACGCAAAAAGTTGAAGGGGAATGACCGCCAACACCGGACTTAACGCTTCGTGCGTCTGCGGAATAGCAATGATATGTTTTGTATATTTCTGAAACGCGCTGTCTCCAGCCGTGACAAGCCCGATAATCGGGCCTTTGCGTGCGCGCACCTCTTGAATTGCGGATATAATTTTTTCATAGACGCTATCTTGAAGCGCAATTGCAACCGTCGGGAAATGCTGATCTATCAAAGCAATTGGGCCATGCTTCATCTCTCCTGCCGGATACCCTTCGGCATGAATGTAAGAAATTTCTTTGAGCTTTAACGCGCCCTCAAGCGCTGTCGGCCAATTAAACTTTCTTCCTAAAAACAGAAAATTTTGCGCGGCAGAAAACTTCTTTGCAATTTTTTTAATTACTTGATCTTGTTTTAAAACAAAGCGGCATTTGCGCGGGAGAGCGACAAGTTCTTTTAGAAATTCCTTCCGTTTTTCGTCAGAGAGGGTTTTGCGTTCCGTCCCCAGAAAAACGGCGAGCATCGCAAGAGTAACGAGTTGCGAGATAAACGCTTTTGTGGATGCAACCGCAATTTCAGGGCCTGCATGGTTATAGATTCCCGCGTGCACTTCTCGCGCAATAGAAGACCCGACAACATTAACAATCCCAACGGTTTTTGCCCCTCGCCGTTTTGCCTCTCTTGCCGCCTCCAGCGTATCTGCGGTTTCTCCCGATTGTGAAATGACAATAACTAAAGCGCTCCGATCCACAGTCGAAGGCGCATAACGAAATTCCGAACCATATACAACATCTACAGGGATCTTCGCCATTTCTTCAATTAAATATTTCCCGATAAGCCCTGCGTAATATGAAGTTCCGCATGCGGCAATCACAATACGTTTTATCCATTCAAGTTTTTTCTGTACCGATTCCAAACCTCCAAGCTTCACAACTCCTTCTTTCGCAAGCACTCTCCCCCGAAGCGCATTTTCAATAACGTCTGGCGCGGCGAATATTTCTTTCAGCATAAAATGAGGGAATCCTTCTTTCTGGGACTCTTCTTGAGACCATGTAATGAGTGAAGCATTTTTAAAAAGCGTGTTATTTGCAATATCAAAAATGCGGTGCCCTTCGGACGACAATGAAATAAGTTCATTATCGTCAAGGTATATGACGCGCTTTGTATGTTCGGAAATCGCGCTTGCGTCGGATGCGATAATATATTCGTTTTTCTTCCCTACGCCGACGAGTAACGGAGAACCTCTGCGCGCGGCGACTACGCGGTTAGGCCACCGGGAAGATATGACAACAATGCCGAATGTGCCCCGGACATGGCGGAGAGCCTGACGCACCGCATCTTCCAAAGATAACGCGCCAAACGAAATCATACGCTCAATTAAATGGACAAGCGCTTCCGTATCAGTACTGGAACGGAACACATGCCCCTCGCGGGAAAGCGCCTCTCTCAGCGCATCGCTATTTTCAATAATGCCGTTATGCACCAATGCGATTTCTTTTTTGCATCCGATATGAGGATGCGCGTTCATTTTTGATGGAACTCCGTGCGTTGCCCATCTGGTATGTCCTATTACCGCCGTCCCGAAAGCACCTGACTTCTTTTGCTTTGCCAGTATGTGCTTAAGAGCATCAAGGCGCCCGACTGTTTTTATGACCTGAAGGCGTTTCTGCCCAACACCGAAGAATGCGACACCTGCCGAATCATATCCGCGATACTCAAGACGTTCGAGTCCACGCGTCACGACGTCAATCCCGTTTTTGTTCCCTATGTATCCTACTATTCCACACATGCCAATTTTGCTCGCGAGTATGCGAGCGATTTGCAAAATTGAGCACCCCGCCTAAATTTTGCGGAAGTGCTTTCTTGCGACGCGCGCGCGCGAATAGCGCACCCTGTTATGGGCGAAGCGCGTCGCCTCTGCAAATTAATTAACGACTGTTTTGTTGCATTATCCATATATTTTTGTAAAATTTAGGCTGGGGTAAAATCACATTAATTTCCCCCATAATTGATCAAACAACATGCGCTGAGTAGATGCGATCTTCTCGTCCTGGATTAAAACTCCGAACGGAATATCATCTTCCGCAACGGAGATCAGCGCAATCTTCGGTCCATACACAATCATATAGGCGGGCGCGTCTTCTTTGATTGTTTTTCGCTCCGCCATCATTAAATGTTTCGGATCGCCTTCTCCACCAAGACCTATGACTTTAGTATAGATTTTCCGTTTTGTTTTTTCTTTTGTAAAATGCGGGAACAGCTTATACAAATAATTCCGGACAGACGTGGATGAATATAATACATACTCTTTTTTATCTCCGAGCAGTTCGCACGTTGCGAGCACGTCATCAAGAATTTTTTTAATTCCCTCGTCAGAATCAAAATATTCCACGCGCGGCCGTCCCCCCTGTTTTGCATAAAGCGATTTTAATTGAGGAATGATTTCTTCAAATTTTGTTTTTTGATCGTGGATGTCGCGTTTTTTATCTTCAAGAACTGAAACAATCCTCTCGGGTGATGCAAGCAAAAAACGCCTGCGCGATCCCTGGCGCTCCGACTGCAGAAGCCCGCGCTCCAAAAGGATTTCAAGAATATCATGGACCGTACCGCGGTTAATGCCGGTGCGGGAAGAAAGATCCCGTACTGTTGCCTGCCCCAATGGCAGAAGCGCGTCATACACCGTGATTTCTTTATCATTGAGTCCGATGCTTTTTAATACGGTTTTAAGTTCTGGAACCATATACTTATGCTAAATTTAGGCCATTTTTTGTCAAATAAATATCTACAAAAAGCTGTGGATAAGTTGTGTATATA